>DATFMD010000194.1:0-4220 GCA_035267125.1 Nitriliruptoraceae bacterium
GGCGAACGCATCCGGACGTGGGTGCGTCGATGACCACGCTTCTTCTACTCCGGCACGCCTGGACGCATCAAGACCACCCGCAGCGGCAAACTGGCCGGGTCGAGGTCAAGCGATGATGAGGGTGACCGCGGTCGGGCGGACGGATGTCGGGCGCACGCGCCACGGCAAGGCCAACGAGGACTCCTACCACGTCGGTGACTCGGCCTTCGCGGTCGCCGACGGCATGGGCGGCCACCTCGCGGGCGAGATCGCGTCGGCCCTGGCGCTCGAACCGTTGACGGCACTCGACGGTCGCGTGTACGCCGACTCCACGGCGGCACTCACGGCCCTGCGCGATGCGGTCGCCGCCGCCAACGAGCAAGTCGTCGCCAAGGCCCACGGTGACGCCAGCTACCGCGGCATGGGCACGACCCTGACCGCCGTCATGGTCGAGGGGCGTCGAGCCCACCTCGCCCACGTCGGTGACTCGCGTGGCTACCTGCTGCGCGACGGGGTGTTCAGCCAACTCACCACCGACCACACCCTGGTCCAGCGCCTGATCGACGAGGGACGCCTCACCTCAGAGGAAGCCGCCCACCATCCCCAGCGATCCGTCATCACCCGTGCCATCGGCGTGGAGGATTCGGTGACGGTCGATGCCATGACGCTCGACCTGAAGGCCGGCGACCGGATCCTGTTGTGCTCGGACGGCCTGTCGGGGCCGGTCACGGACGAGGCGATCGCGAAGATCCTGTCCCAGGACGACCTGGAGCGGATTCCCGACGACCTGATCGATGCGGCCAACGACGCTGGCGGGCCCGACAACGTCACGGCGGTCGTGATCAGCTTCGACGCCCTCGAGACCGCACCGTCCCGTGGGTCGGAGGCCGCCGCGGTGCCCGCCGCCAGTTCGCGCGCCGACGGGGACCACACCGACCCGGCCATGGTCGTGGTCCGCACGTCCCCGTCGGACGAGGACCCGGACTGGGCCGGGCGCCTGGGCCACATCGGCAAGCTCAACCCCAACGACGGAGCGGTCGGCCGGCCGCGCCGATCGTGGACGGTGGTGGTCGCGCTGATCGCGATCGCAGCCGTCATCGGTGGTGGCTTCGTGTTGGGTCGGACCCTGCTCCAACGCTCGTGGTTCGTCGGCGCCAACGACACCGGCGTCGTGACGATCTACCAGGGCGTGCCGGTGGAGATCGGCCCGTTCGAGCTGTACTGGGTCCATCGGGAAACGCTGTGGCAGGTCGAGGACGTCCCGGAGGTCGTCCGTGACGACGTGCGCGACGGCATCCCCGCCGCCGACGCCGCCGACGCGCAGTTGATCGTGGACAACTTCGCCACCCTGCGCGAGGTCGGGGAACCGACGATCGGCGCGACACCCTCGGGCACGCCGACGCCGACGCCGACACCGTCCCCGACCGCAACGCCAACGGCAGCCGGTGGTCCCGCCGATCCGTCCGCGCGCGCCGTCGTGACGGGCTGACGTCGATGAGCCTGTCAGCACGTGATGCCGGAGCGGCCGAGCGCCGCCTCATCGCGGGTGCCCTGTTCGTCGTCGCCGCCGCGCTCGGCCTGTTGGTGGCCACTCGCGGCGTCCCCACCGACACCGACACCATGGTGCGCATCGCGCTGCTGGTGGTCGGCGCGGTCGTGGTCCACATCGTCGTGCGGCAACTCGCCCCGAATGCCGACCCCATCATCCTGCCGCTGGCCATCCTGCTCAACGGCATCGGGCTGGTCATGGTCCATGACATCGACCTGGCCACCACCCCGGCCGGCAGCCTCGCCACGGCCCAGTTGACATGGACGTTCGTGGGGATGGGCGCAGCGATCGCCACGCTCGTCGTGGTGCGGTCCCACCGTGACCTCACGCGCTACCACTACACGATCGGCTTCGTCACCGTCGTGCTGCTGCTGTTGCCGCTGCTGCCCGCGATCGGGCAGCGCATCAATGGCGCCCAACTGTGGGTACGGCTGGGGCCGATCGGGTTCCAGCCCGGCGAGTTCGCCAAGATCGGGCTGGTGGTGTTCCTGGCCGGCTACCTGGAACGCAAGCGCGCACTGCTGTCGGTGGCGACCAGGCGCCTGGGTCCGATCATGCTGCCCGAGACGCGCCACCTCGGCCCGATGCTGTTGGCCACCGGCATGTCGCTGGCGATCGTGGTGTTCCAGCGTGACCTCGGATCCGGGATCCTCTTCTTCGGCGTGTCGGTCACCATGCTCTACATCGCCACCGGACGCGTTGCCTATCCCATCATCGGGTCGGTCGCCTTCGCCGCCGGCGCCGCGCTGGCGTGGTGGCGGTTCGACCACGTCCAGACCCGCGTGTCGATCTGGCTCGACCCCTGGAGCCAGGTCAACGACGCCGGCTACCAGATCGCCCAGGCAGCGTTCGCACTCGGAACCGGCGGCCTGACCGGCACGGGCCTGGGACGCGGCCTGCCCACCGACATCCCGTTCGCCGCCACCGACGCGATCTTCGCCATCATCGGGGAGGAACTGGGCCTGCTCGGCACGATGGCCATCCTGGTGGCCTACGTGGTGGTCGTGGCGCGCGGGTTCAAGATCGCCCTCCAGGCCAACGACCAGGTGGGGACGCTGCTGGCGGCGGGCCTGACCACCGTGCTCGGCCTGCAGGTGTTCGTGATCATCGGCGGGATCACCCGGCTGGTGCCCTTCACCGGGATCACGCTGCCGTTCATCTCCTACGGCGGCTCGTCCCTGGTCGCGAACTACATCCTGGTGGCGCTGCTGCTGCGCGTGTCCGACGCCGCCCGCTCCGACACCCGCCGTGGTCCGGAGGTGGCGCCATGAACCACCAGGTCCGCCGCGTGTCGGGGGCGATGCTCGTGCTGTTCCTGGCACTGGCCATCAACCTCAACTGGCTCCAACTCGTGCGTGGACCGGCGCTGGCCGACAACCCGGCCAACCGCCGGTTGCTGGTGGCCCAGTACGGCATCGAGCGTGGACCGATCGTCGTCGGATCCAACGACCGCGTCGCCGAGTCCCAGGCGACCTCGGGCGACCTGGAGTACCTGCGCGTCTACAACGAGCCCGAGTTGTATGCCCACGTGACCGGCTACGCCTCGTTCATCCAGGGCCGCACCGGCATCGAGCGTGCCTTCAACGAGCAACTCACCGGGACCCCCACCAACGTCCTGGCCGAAAACCTCACCGACCTGTTGCAGGGGCGCGACGCCCGCGGCAACACGGTGCGCCTGACGATCGATCCAGACGTCCAGCGGGCCGCGCGAACTGCCCTGGCCGATCGCACCGGCGCAGTGGTGGCGATGGAGCCCGCAACGGGCCGCATCCTGGCCAGCTACGCCAACCCCAGCTACGACCCCAACCTGCTGGCCAGCCACGATGGCGGCGCCGTGCTCGATGCGTTCGACGAATACCGCCTCGATCCCGACGAACCGTTGCTGGACCACGCCACCCGCGTGACCTACGCCCCGGGCTCGATCTTCAAGGTGATCGTGGCCGCGGCCGCGCTCGAGTCCGGGATGAACCCGGGAACGGCGTTCGAGAACACGGCCAGCTACACGCCGCCCGGCACCTCCGTGCCCATCGAGAACGCCGGCGGTGGCTTCTGTGCCTCGACCCCGACGATCACGCTGGCCGAGGCGCTGGCGGTGTCCTGCAACACCACGTTCGCCCAGTTGGCGGTCACCCTGGGCGACGACGCGATCATCGCCACCGCCCAGGACATGGGCTTCAACCGCCCCATCCCCTACGAACTGCCCGTGGCTGGCTCGACGATCCCGGCCGAACTCGACGACGCCGCACTGGCCCAGTCGGCCATCGGCCAACGCGACGTCCGCATGACCGCCATGCACGGGGCCCTGGTGGCGGCGATGATCGCCAACAACGGCGTGGCGATGCGGCCCTTCGTCGTCAACGACGTGCTCAGCCCGTCCGGGCGCACCATCCAGGGTCCCGAGCAGGGCGTGTGGCGCGAGTCCGGCTACTCCGAACAGGTGATCAGCAGCCGCTCGGCAGAACTGCTGCAGGACATGATGGTCGGCGTGGTCAACGACGGCACCGGCACGGCCGCCCTGATCGGTGGCTACGACGTCGCCGGCAAGACGGGCACGGCCGAGGACCCCAACCTCGACGGTGACATCGCGTGGTTCATCGGCTCCATCGACGACGACATCGCGGTGGCGGTGGTGGTTCCCGACGTCGACGGCGGGGGTGGCACCGTGGCCGCCCCGATCGCGCGCGAAGTGATG
>DATFMD010000195.1:0-7913 GCA_035267125.1 Nitriliruptoraceae bacterium
CGGACGATCCGGTTGGTCGCGGCGGGGAAGTACCCGGTAGCCAAGGTCGTGAGCGCCACCATCTCGCTCGACGACGTCGTCGAGGACGGCTTCCGAGCGCTGCTCGATCCCGAGGGCCACGAACTGAAGGTGCTGGTCGACCCCCGGTGACGCATGGATCCACGCCGACACACCCGAGTACAGGAGCGACACCATGGCACTCCAAGCCATCCACCACGCAGGCCTCGTGGTCACTGACCTCGATCGATCCATCTACTTCTACCACGACATCCTCGGACTCCCGTTCGCCAACGAGCCGACCCCATGGTTCGCGGGTCCTGACCTCGCGGCCGGCGTCGGCGTCGAGGACGCCGAACTCAGGCAGGTGTCGATGTGGGTCGGCGAGCACTCCACCATGGAGCTGATCGAGTATCGCAATCGCCCGCCGTCGAACACCACTCCGATCCCCAACCACCACCTGGGGGCTGCCCACGTCTGCTTCCTGGTCGAGGACGTGCACGTCAGGAAGCAAGAACTGGAGGCACAGGGCGTGCAGTTCTACTCCGACGTCAACGTCGTCGACGACGGACCGTTGGCCGGCTGGCGTTGGGTGTACTTCAGCGACCCGGACGGTCTGGCCCTCGAACTCGTCGAGATCGCCTACTACCTCGAGGAAGAACGATCACGAGCCGCGCAGGAGTACCTGCGGACTCGGCCGGCACTCGAGTCCCTGCCACCCCTTGCGTGACACCCCGGGGGGCCACGGCCCCGTACGACCTCCACTTCTGACCACGAAGGCACGACGATGACTGCAGCGACCTACGGCCAGATGGGCGTCGACTGGGAACACCGGATCGACCTTCCGAGGCTGCGTGACGAACGGCTTGGCAAGCTCAAGCAGGAGCTCGAGGCCTCGAGCCTTGGTGCGCTCCTGGCGTTCGACTTCAGCAACATCCGATACATGACTGCGACCCACATCGGGACGTGGGGCATGGACAAGCTCATTCGCTTCTCCCTGCTGCCGCAGGGTGGCGAGCCGATCGTCTGGGACTTTGGGTCTGCTGCCAAGCACCACCAGATGTACTCGACATGGCTCGACGAAGCGCACGCTGGTCCCGGTGAGGACGTCGTGGTCGGATCCGGTGCACGCGCCGGTATCTCGACGCTGCGTGGTGCGATCCCTGCCGGTGCAGGCCGGGCACAGGACGTTGCCCGCAAGATCCATGACGAGTTGCGCAAGTTCGGTCTCGAGAACGAGCCCGTCGGGATCGACATCCTCGAGCCTGCGGTGCTGTTTGCACTGCAGGATCTCGGGATCGAGGTGGCCGATGGCCAGCAGGTGTTCCTCGACGCGCGCCGGATCAAGACGCGTGACGAGATCGGGTTGCTCACCCAGGCATGCTCGATGGTCGACGCTGCCTACGAGGAGTTGTACGAATTCCTCCGTCCGGGCGTGCGCGAGAACGAGTGTGTCGGACTGGTCAGCAAGGTGCTGTACGACCTGGGATCGGAACACGTCGAGGGCGTCAACGCCATCTCCGGCGAGCGGTGCTCGCCGCACCCGCACGTCTTCTCCGATCGGCTGATCCGGCCCGGTGACCCCGCCTTCTTCGACATCCTGCACAGCTACAACGGGTACCGCACCTGTTATTACCGCACGTTCGCCGTTGGCAGTGCAACGGCGGGGCTCCGGGATGCCTACAAGCGGAGCCGCGACTACATCGACCATGCCATTGACCTCGTGAAGCCGGGCGCCACGACCGCGGACATCGTCTCGGTGTGGCCTCGTGCGGAGGAGTTCGGGTTCCCCAGTGAGGAGGCCGCCTTCGGCCTGCAGTACGGCCACGGGGTCGGATTGAGCATCTGGGAACGTCCGGTCTTCAGCAGGATGACGTCCCTGGACAATCCGGAAGTCCTCGAGGAGGGCATGGTCTTCGCACTCGAGACCTACTGGCCGGCATCGGACGGGTGGCGAGCAGCCCGAATCGAGGAGGAGGTCTTGGTCACCGCCGACGGCGCGGAGGTCATCACCAAGTTCCCGGCGGAGGACCTGATCGTGGCCGGCAACCGGTACTTCACCGCGACCGGTCCGCTGCCGGCGATGCGAAGCGCGCAGTCTCGACCGGACACCTCGGAAGGTTGACCATGCACACGCCACTTTCAGATCACCAGTATGGCAACCACAGTCCTGTCCTCCCGCCGGTTCTTGACCCGGCCACCGACGATGCCGACATCACGATCGAGGATCGGTTGGCGATCTACCGCAAACTCCAGGTCATGAGGCAGTTCGAGCAGCGCGCCTACGACCTGTTCATGAAGGGCCTCGTCAAGGGGACCAGCCATCTCTCGATCGGCATGGAGGCCATCGCCGCAGGCTTTGGCCAGGCGATGCGTCCTGACGACTACACCTTCGCGACCTATCGCGGCCACGCGCACACCCTTGCCCGGGGAGTGCCCATGTCGCCGGTGCTGGCCGAGCTCCTGGGTCGTGGCAACGGGCTGATGGGCGGCAAGGGCGGGTCGATGCACCTGACCAGCGTGAAGCACGGCATGATGGGCTCCTACGCCATCATCGGTGCTCACCTCGCAATCGCCAACGGTGCAGCGTTCTCGGCGCAGTACCGGGGCACCGATCAGGTCGCCGTGTGCTTCTTCGGCGACGGTACGACCAACATCGGGGCATTCCACGAGGCGCTGTCCTACGCCGCCACCTTCCGGCTGCCCACCGTGTTCGTCTGCGAGAACAACCTCTACATGGAGTACACGTCGATCCAGGACGTCACGCCGGTGGCGCGGCCGGCCGCCGATCGCGCGTCCGCCTACGGACTCGAGGCTCGCCGGATCGACGGCAACGATGCCGACGCGTGCTACCTGGAGGCGCGAGCCGCGTTCGACCGTGCCCGTGCGGGCGAGGGCCCGTCCCTCATCGAAGCGCTCACCTACCGGCACGGCGGGCACTCGCGCGCAGACCTGGGCGAGTACCGCCCACAGGAGGAGGTCGAGGCCTGGATGGCCCATGACCCGATCGACATCTACCGCGAACGGCTGAAGCGGCTGGGAGTCGATGCCACCGAGTTGGAGCAGGTCGACGACGACGTCGCCGAACAGGTCGAACAGGCGACCCAGGAAGCCAAGGACGGCCCGGAGCCGGAGCCGCGTTCCGCGTTCACCGAGGTCTGGGCAGACGGAGGTTCGTCATGGCGGAACTGAACTACCGACACGCGGTCGCGCAAGGCATCCGACAGGAGATGGCGCGGGACGACGACGTGGTGCTGATCGGCGAGGATGTGGCCGGCGCGGGCGGCGTCTTCAAGACCACGGGAGGACTGCTGGACGAGTTCGGCCCGCGGCGGGTCATCGACACGCCGATCGCGGAGCAGGCCATTCTCGGCGCGACGATGGGCGCCGCGATGACGGGGCTTCGCCCCATCGCCGAGATCATGTTCTCCGACTTCTTCGCCGTCTGCTGGGACATCGTCGCCAACGAGATCGCCAAGACCCGCTACATGACGGACGGCCAGGTCTCCTTGCCGCTGGTGATCAAGACCGGCAACGGGGGCAGCCTTCGTTTCGGTGCCCAGCACTCCCAGTCCGTGGAGAACTGGGCAATGATGGTGCCGGGCATCAAGGTGGTGGCGCCGTCCACGCCCCGGGACATGGTGGGATTGATGGCCGCAGCCGTGCGCAGTGACGACCCAGTCCTGATGTTCGAGCACAAGGGCCTGTATGCGTCGAAGGGCGAGGTGCCCGATGGCGAAGTCGTGGACGAACTCGGGACCGCGGCGATACGACGGTCTGGCGCGGACGCCACCATCGTCGCACTGGCCCTAATGGTGCCTCGCGCGCTCGAGGCAGCCGACCAGCTCGCCGAGAAGGGCATCGAACTCGAGGTCATCGACCTGCGCTCGTTGGTGCCGCTTGACACCCAGGCCATCATCGACTCGGTGGCCAGGACCGGGCGCCTGTTCACCGTCGAAGAGAACCCCCGGTTGCTGGGGTGGGGTGCAGAGATCGCGTCCATCGTCGCGGAGGAGTGCTTCTGGGACCTCGATGGTCCCATCGAGCGGATCACCACACCGCACGTGCCACTTCCTTCCGCGGCGTCGCTCGAGGACCTGGTCATCCCGTCCGCGGACGAGATCGCCACCAGGGTCTTCAAGTCGCTCAACTCGTGACCGGATCCGAGCCACCGGCGACGCGTGGCGGCCCAGAGACCCGGCCCCGTTTGGCGATCGACGGCGCCCGACGCCCGCACGTCGGACCGTTCAGGCACCTTCACTCGCCCCGGGTCCGTCGGCGGGCGCATGAACTGGACGTCGACCTCGAAGAGATCACGGGGACAGGTCCTGGCGGGTCAGTGCGACCTGACGACCTCGAGCGAGAGTTGGCAACCGGAGTGGGCCAGCAGGTCCACTCGCCGTCCGGCGCCGGCATGACGCCACGCCTCGCCATCGACGGCCCTCGTCGGCTCCGGGTCGCTCGGTTCCGGCACGCACACTCGCCGCGGGTGCGCCGACGGGCCCGAGCATTGTCGGTCGACCTGGGCAAGGTCGACGGCACCGGGCCGAGTGGTCGGGTGACGCCGGCCGACGTGGAGACTGCCGCGGCATTCTGGGAGCCGCACGGACACGCCCCGCTTGTGGCGATGACCGCAGGCCAGGCACATCGTGCCCCCGAGCGAGGCTCGAGCCGAACGGTCGCACTGGACCTTGGTGGCGCCGTGGTTGCCTGGCAAGCGCTGGCCGAGCTGTCCCCGCTCGAACCGTCGGTCTTCGACGTCGTCGCGCACGCGATCATCGCCACGCTGCAGACCTTCGCGGCCACGATTCGGCCGGGCCATGACGGACCGATCGCGTCGGCCGTGGCACGGGGCGACGTCGGTGAGTGGACGGTGCTTCTGGATGGTCACGACCTGACGGGTGGTGGGATGCTGCGCCGGGTGGCCGAGACGGCGCCTGCGGGGCACCACCCAGTGCGGCCGGAGGGGGCTGCAGCGTTCGTGACGATCCGCGAATGGCGGGTCCGGCCGCAGACGGACGCGCCTGTCCGACACGACGATGTCGACCTGGCCGTGGTCCTCGGTGCCGTCGAGTCACGCACGATGCTCGGCAGGGACGACCTGGGCTACGAGACGGCGACCATTCGACCCGGCGCGGACCTCGTGCTTCGCCATGACCCGACGACCGTGAACACAGCGGCGATCGACGGCCTCGTCAGCGCACTGCAGCGGCGACTGCGCACCATCCATCGCTCCCCGAGCATGTGACCCGTGGCGACTGCTCGGCACGACGGGGTCGCCGACCCGCCATACCAGGAGTAGGCCATGGCACAACACCCCGTGCGCATCGCCGGATCGCCGGTCACGACGGCCGAGTCGTCAGAGGTCCGTTCGCCCTACGACGGTCACCTCATCGGCAGTGTCCCGCGATGCACCGCCAGCGACGTCGACCGGGCGGTCGAGGCCGCCATGTCAGGGCTGCGACACCCCATGCCGGCGTGGCGTCGTGCCGCCGTCCTCGACCGAGCCGCGGAACTGATGGCCGACGGGGAGATCTTTGAAGAGTTCGCCCGCACCGTCGCGCTGGAGTCGGCGAAACCCATCAGGACCGCTCGCGCGGAGGTGGAGCGCTGCATCTCGACGTTTCGGTTCTCGGCCGCCGAGTGCCGCACACTCTCGGGAGAGGTCCTGCCGCTGACGGCGGCCGCGGCCGGGGAGGGTCGCCTCGGATTCACGTTGCGGGTGCCGGTTGGCGTCGTCGGGGCGATCACCCCGTTCAACTTCCCGCTCAACCTCGTCGCTCACAAGGTGGCACCGGCGATCGCGGCAGGCTGCCCGATCGTGGTCAAGCCCGCGGGCCAGACCCCGTTCTCCGCAATCAAGTTGGCCGAGTTGCTGCTGGATCGGTGTGGTCTCGAGTCCGAGTTCCTCCACGTGGTCACAGGCGCCGGACGCGACGTCGGTGCGGCACTCGTCGACCACGGGGACGTCGCCATGATCACATTCACCGGGTCGCCGGAGGTGGGATGGGGGATCAGGGCGTCTGCGCCCCGCAAGCGGGTATCGCTCGAACTGGGCAACAACGCACCCGTCATCGTCCAGCCAGACGGTGACTGGATGGCAGCGGCCGCTCGTATCGCGTCGGCAGCCACCTCGCATGCCGGACAGTCATGCATCTCGGTCCAGCGGGTCTTCGTGCACAAGGAGATCGGCGATGCCTTCACGGCGGCGTTGGTAGATGCCGTCGCGTCACTCGTCGTCGGGGACCCCATGGACGACCGCACCGACGTCTCCTCGCTGATCGACGAAGCCAACCGCGAGCGCGTCGTCTCCTGGGTGCAGGAGGCGGTTGGGGACGGTGCCGCCATCGCGACGGGTGGTGACGTCACGGATGACGGCGTGCTGCGGCCGACGGTGCTCGTGGACGTGGCGCCTGAGATGAAGATCTGCGCCGACGAGGTCTTCGGCCCCGTGCTCGGTGTCCAGCGCTACGACGATGTGGAGGCTGCCTTCGCCATGGCCAACGACACCAGGTACGGATTGCACGCCGGAATCTTCACGTCCGACCTCGCCACGGCCAGGCGGGCGATCGAGGTTCTCGACTTCGGTGGCGTGATCGTGAACGACGTGCCCACGTGGCGGGCCGACCAGATGCCCTACGGGGGCCTGCGCGACTCGGGCAACACCCGCGAAGGACCGGCCTATGCCGTCCGCGAGATGACCGAGATCCGTTCGATCGTGCTGTCCTAGTTGTGTGGCGCCGTACCCCGGCCCCGGGGGCGCGAGGACGACGACGCTGAACGCCGTGAACAGGCGCGTCACAGGAGTTGTGTCACCCAAGTGACGAAACCACTCTCCGACGCCGGCAACGGCACCGAGACGATGGCGCCGGGAAACATGTGCCGCGAGCATGACCAGCCACGCAGCTGATCGCCGGTCCCACGTATCCCGTGGTTCGGCTCGCCGGGGTTGGGGAGGGTCATGTCTGTCCGACTGCTGTCGTGGTCATGTCGTGGAAGCAGGCGGCGAATCGGCTGTCGAGTGGTTGGTGTGGCTGTTGGGTGTCGGGCGGTTCCGGCAGGCGCTCGATGTCGTCGTCGATGTGGGGTGGTTGTGCGGTGGGCAAGGCCGTGCGCAGGGCTTCCGTGAAGGGCTGGCTGGGGTCTGATGGGGAGTGCAATCTGATGGCCCATCGCAGCAGTTGCGTGCGAGCAACAGGCAGCGAGCGGCGTTGCAACCCCGGGACGTCGGTCGTCACCCTGCGGAGAGCCTGCGCGAGTTGGTCGTCGTTGAGTGCGGCTGACACTGCGCGCAGCCACCCGTCGACTCGTTGCCGGTCGCGTTCGGCAGTCTTGCCGGCTTGCTGTCGGGTCGCATCTTCCTGTCGGCGGCGTTCGGCGGCTGATCGGGTGGTCTTGGTGGCCGTGGCCAGGTCGGTGGTGTCCCATCGGCCACGAAGCGCTGCGATGATCCAGCCGGCAGGGTTTCGGGGTTTGGCGGTGTCGGCTGCGTCGATGGCTTCGTCGATGACGTCGCCGGGATGGTCTGCGATCAGCCCGTCCGCTGTGGCCGGCGCGATGCCGAGGGCGGTGAGCCGTTCGTGGACGTCGGTGGGGGAGTAGTGCTGTTGTTGTTCTTCTTTGAAGACAACAACGTCTTTGTTCTTGTGTCCCAATTCACGGTGTCCCGCATTTTGGGACACGGTCGGGTCCGTGTCCCAGGAATTGCGACACGGTGCCGTGTCCCAAATATTGGGACGCGGCTGGGACGGCGCCTCGCCAGGCGAGACAGTGTCGGTGGGCAGGGCGTCGCTGTCGTGGTCTGATGCCGAGCTGTGGTCGGGTTGGGTCGGGGTCGGAGGGGCGTCGTCGCCATGAACGGTTGTGGTGTCGGGCGATGGTGCGGTCGGGGACGGAGTGTGGGTAAAGCGTTCGAT
>DATFMD010000196.1:0-9297 GCA_035267125.1 Nitriliruptoraceae bacterium
CCGACGATGCCGTCGTCGGGGCGCAGTGTCGCCAGACGGTCGCGAATGGCCTGTTCACAGGCCGTGTCGGCGGCCGTCACCGGGTCCCAGTTGCCGTCCGGACGCACGATCGCCTTGTCGTCGTGGTGCAGGTCGCGGGACCGGAAGTGGGGCAGGACCGCACCACGGGCCGCATCGGCCAGGTCACCCGCAACCGTCACCAGGTCCTCGATGGCGGTCGCGTCCAGCGCGATCCGGCGAGGCGCCGGTTCCTCCCACGGCAGCCCTGCCACCGTCAGTCCTCCAACGGGGTGAGCGGGTGGGGTTCGTCGTCACCGTGCAGCCACGCGCGCGCCAGGTCGACGTCGTCGGGCAGGGCGCGAATCTCGACGCGGTCCACCTCGCACCAGTCGAGGCCCACCCGGCCGCCCAGCGCCAGCACCGCGTCCATGCTCTCGTCGAGCAGGTCCGGGGCGACGTCCAGGCGGCGCACGGCGGCCGCCCCGTGGCGCGTCTGGGCGTCCACGATCAGTTGGCTGACGATGGTCAAGGCAGTGGGTTCCATGGGGCGCAGACTATGGGAATCGCGGGCTGCGGCGCCCCGCCCGTGCACGCGACATTGCAATCCGGGGCCGAATCAGGGACCATGGGTGGTCACGAACGGGCCAGGCCCGTGCGTGTCGCATGCCCCCCTCGTTGTCGGGCCACCTCCCGTGCGCTCGAACACCGTTGGGACCTGTGGTCCGTCGCGCAGTCCGCGCGGTGCACCTCCATGCATGCGGTGCAGCACCCAACGTCGCCACCGACGGCGGCGCGGGCGACCGGCAGACCGAGGCCGGCCCCCGACACCCACGACCATGAAACGACATCATGACTGACCAGCCCGCCACCCCCGACAGCAATCCGACCACCCCACCCGACGGCCTCGACGCCGGCAACGTGGTGGTCATGCAGGACCCCGGTTCCACGATGACCTCCACCGGCGACACGATCGTCGACAACGACTTGTCCGACGACGAGTTCGAGGCTGCCCTGGAAGGCACCCTCAAGAACATGGAGGAAGGCTCCATCATCGAGGGAGTCGTCGTCAAGATCGACCCCGACGAGGTGCTCCTCGACATCGGATGGAAGTCCGAAGGCGTCATCCCGATCCGTGAACTGTCCATCAAGATGGACATCGACCCCAACGAGGTCGTCATCGTCGGCGACGTCGTCGAAGCCCTCGTGATGAACAAGGAGGACGACCTCGGTCGTCTGGTCCTGTCGAAGAAGCGCGCCCAGTACGAGCGTGCCTGGGGCACCATCGAGGGGATCTACGGCGACGACGGCACCGTCATCGGCACCGTCATCGAGGTCGTCAAGGGTGGCCTGATCCTGGACATCGGACTGCGTGGGTTCCTGCCGGCGTCGCTGGTCGAGATGCGTCGCGTGCGCGACCTCAACCCCTACGTGGGCACCCAACTCGAGTGCAAGATCATCGAGCTGGACAAGAACCGCAACAACGTCGTGCTGTCGCGGCGCAAGTTCCTGGAGGAGACCCAGAGCGAGTTCCGCTCCGAGTTCCTCACCTCGCTGCAGAAGGGCGAGATCCGTCGTGGCACCGTGTCCTCGATCGTCAACTTCGGTGCCTTCGTGGACCTGGGCGGCGTCGACGGCCTGGTGCACGTGTCCGAGCTGTCGTGGCAGCACATCGACCACCCGTCCGAGGTCGTCGAGGTCGGCGACGAGGTCGACGTCGAGGTGCTGGACGTGGACCTCGAGCGCGAGCGCGTGTCGCTGTCGCTCAAGGCCACGCAGGAAGACCCATGGCAGCGCTTCGCCCGTGAGGTCGGCGTCGGCGAGATCGTCGACGGCGAGGTCACCAAGCTGGTGCCCTTCGGTGCGTTCGTCAAGGTCGAGGACGGCATCGAGGGCCTGGTGCACATCTCCGAGCTGGCCGACCGCCACGTCGAGGTCCCCGAGGCCATCGTCAACGTCGGCGACGCCGTCGAGGTCAAGGTCATCGACGTCGACACCGTGCGTCGTCGCGTGAGCCTGTCGCTCAAGCAGGCCAACGCCGACACCGGTGGTGGCGACGACGAGGGCTACGACGACGACGCCCGTGGCGTCGAGCACGCCTACTCCTCCGGTGACGACTCGTCGTCGGGTGGATCGTCGCTTGCCGGTGCACTGGCTGCGGCCGGCCTGGTCCAGAACCAGGGCGTGTCGCCCGAGGAGATCGCCCTGGCCGAGGCTGAACTGCCCGACCCGGTCGAAGTTGCCGAGGAGCCTGCCGCTGACGAGCCCGTCGCTGACGAGACTGTCGCTGACGAGCCCGTGGACGAGGCTGCTGCTGACGAGGCTGCTGCTGACGAGGCTCCTGCCGAGACAGCGGCCGTGGCCGATGAGGCCGCCGAGGACGCTGCCGCCGAGGCGCCTGCCGAAGCCGAGCAGGCCGCAGCTGAGCCGGCCGCCGAAGCTGGTTCCCCCGAGCCTGCTGGCGCGGACGACGAGGCTGCCGCGGACGACGAGGCTGCCGCGGACGACGAGTCCGGCGAGGCCTGAGCCTTCCCACGCACCATTGACGCAACGCCCCGGCCGATTCGGTCGGGGCGTTGCGCGTTCCTATCGCGGGCGCGTGCCCACACGCCACGTGCGTGGATCGGCCACGAGCAGGCCGAGCAGGATGCCAAGGGCGATCGCCACCATGGCCGCTCCCGTCGTCACCAACGTGGTGACGCCCTGGACTCCCTGCTCGTTGAGGATCCTTGTGATGCCCTCCAGGCCCAGGGCACCCGGCACGAGCAGCCAGAACGCCGGCAGGAACGTCACCAGGGTCGGCGGTCCGAGCTTGAGCCTCCCGACATACACGGCGACGGGGGTCATCGCGAGGGCACCGAAGAAGGCTGACAACACCGTGCCGAAGAAGAGGCCGCCGAGCACCTGGCCCGCGTAGGCCACGAACAGGACGAGCAGGATCCAGGGCCTGGCCGTCCTCCGGGCAGAATTGGCCGCTGCGATCCCGAGCCCGAAGAGGGCCACACCCAGCCAGGGGGCGATCGCCCCCACGGCGCCAGACCAGCCGGGCGCAGTCGGCGTCGCGGTGACGTCGGCGCCGGGCACACCCAGGAGCTGTACCGCGCCCAGGATTCCTCCCGCCAGCAGGACCAGCTTGATGCCGCCCAACCCGAGTCGGGCGACCCCCGACAATGCCTGCCCGGTTGCCAATTCCAGTGTGCCCATCGTCAACAGTGCGCCGGGCAGGAACGTGATCAGCGGGGCCACGACTGGCGGCAGGATCGCCATGTCGGGAGCGATCCTTGCCACCAGGAGCACGCAGGTCGCGATCACGAAGGATGCGACCAGCGGCATGAAGGGCTGCCGGTTGGCATCATCACGCGTGGGCAGGCCGACCCGGAGCAGGCCGGCGACTGCCCCCAGCACCCCGGCCAGCACGACTTCGACGGGACCGCCGCGCAGGACCAGCGCCAGGCCGACAGCTGCCAGCGCGTGCCCGGCCAACGCGAGGGGCACGGGCACTGGCGGCTCGGACGACATGATCGCTGCCAGGCGGGCCCGTCCCCGGGCGACGCCGACGTGACCGAGTGCAGCGGTGTCGACCAGGCGAAGGACCTCCTCGACCTGGTCGAGCCGCAACTGGCCAGCCTCCGTGCCGACCACGTTCGTTTCGACGCTGTGGGCTCCCGGCACCGACAGCATGAGGGCGGTCGGCAGGACGACGACTCCCATGTCGTCGACCCCGTGGGCGGCGGCGACGGCGCGCAGGTTCGTGGCGACCTGGTTGACCGACTCGCCGGCGTTGACGAGTGCTTCGCCCAGTTCGATCAGGAAGGCGATGAGAACGGGGTCGTACGCCCGGTCGCGATCCGGCGTGGCGGGGATTGGCGTGGGGACCGGTGACGGGGCTGGTGGCGCCCGCGCCGGATCCACCACCTCGCTCGAAGCCCCTGGACTGCGGACCTTGCGGCCCGTGAGGAAGGCGCCCAGAGCGACCGCGATCAGGACCCCCACTGCCAACGCCACGGTTGCGCCCGGGATTGCCGAGCGACGAACGCTGGGTTGGATGCCGGCGCCGTCGTCGGAGGTTGGCCCGACCTCCTCCGTGGAGGGGGAGCCATCCGGGGTCGGGTCCGCCTCGCCCGCGTCGTCGCCCCCATCGGGTGGTGGACTGGCATCCGGTTCCGTCCCGCCCGCCTCGTCGGTCGCGGGCGTCTGGCCGGGGGGTCCCGCAGGGCCGGGTTCCGCAGGACTCTGGAGTTGCGCCGGGCTCTGCGCTGGCGCAGTCTGCGCGGCGGCCGGGGCCTGGTCGACTGCAAGGGCAAGGAAGACGGCCAGGATCGCAGTCGTGATCGACATGTGGACCCGAGCTCGGTGTCCTCGCACGTGTCACCGCCCCTTCGGTCTGCGCCCGGACCGAGACGTCAACCTCGGCCAGGACGACTGTTCCGCGTGCCGCACCGTGGAGCCGTGGGCGAAGCCCCGCTGGCCACGCTTCGGTGCCGGTTGCATCGTCTGGCACTGGCATTGTGGCGCACCCGTCGCGAATCTCGCAGCGACTTGCATGGTCCGTTCGGCCCGCGGTGGACGGCGCCGAGGTCGCGTCGGCGCTGCGCTCGCAACGTCCATGGCCGCCGTCGCCGTCGCGCTGCCCGTTGGCGTCATCTGGGGTGATCGGGCCGGCGCGGGTTGCGTTTCGTGGCGAACGTTGCCGAGGGCTGGTTTGCTGCCCGCGACGGGGAGGCGATCATGCGGATCGGATTGACCGGCGGGATCGGGAGTGGCAAGTCGACGGTGGCGGGCATGTTCGCCGAGCACGGGTTCGTGGTGGTGGACGCGGATGCGCTGGCACGCGAGGTGGTTGCGCCGGGGCAGCCCGCGCTGGCGGCGATTGCCGATCGCTTCGGTGACGACGTGATCCGCGGGGACGGCAGCCTGGATCGGGCGGCCCTGGCGTCCATCGTGTTCGCCGACGACGCCGAACGTCGGGCGCTGGAGGCGATCACGCACCCCGCCATCCGAGCCGAGATCGCCCGACGCGAACAGGAGGCTCGCGCGTCGGACCGCAACGCCATCGTCGTCGTCGACCACCCGCTGCTCATCGAGACGGGCCAGGTCGACGACTTCGACGGCCTGGTGGTCGTGGTGGCCTCGACGAAGACCAGGCTGGCACGGCTGGTCGAGGACCGCGGCATCGACCCGGACGACGCCCGGGCGCGCATGGCGGTCCAGGCGGACGACGACGCCCGCCGCGCCGCCGCCACCTGGCTCATCGACAACGATGGCGACCTGCCAGCCCTGGAGCGAGCCGTCGCCGACGTCGCCGAGGCCATCCGCTCGTGGCCCGGCCCGCCATGAGCGCATTGCCGCGCGCCGGGGCCCGATCCCCGCGGCCGAGTCTTGCGGTGGCCACGATCCTCCTCGTGACGGCTGTCGGACTGGCCGGATGTCGGTCGGGCGAGACCGTGGACACGCCGACCAGTCCCTCCGGAAGTCCGGTGCCTGCCACCACGTCACCCGCCGTGAATGCCGGCAGCCGCTCGACGTCACCAGAGGCCACGGCGTCGCGCACCTCGCCACTGGCGACGACGCCGACCGACCCGGGATCGATGCCGACGCCGTCGTCGTCAGCCGCGGCTCCGCACCTCCCGCTGGATCCGGGCGGGGAGACGCGCGACCCCGCGCTGGCCGACGTGGCCACGGCCAGCCGATCCACCCACGCCGCCCTGGTGGCCGCCGCGGTCGCCGATCCCGCGCTCGGCGGTGTGCTGACCGGGCCCCAGTCCGAGTCCACCCGCGCGTCGATGGAGCAAGGGCCGGTCGTCGTCGGCTCGGCGCAGGTGGCGCGAGGCCGCGACGACGTCGTGCATCTGGAAGTGGACCTCGCACTGGCGTTGCCGTCGACCGACGCGCCGATCGTGCTGCGCACCCTCGCGGTGACGTCCGCAACGGCGCCGTCGGCGCCCACGACGATGACGGCGGAGGTTGCTGGCGAGCCCATCGACGTGTCGCTCGAGCCAGACCTCGACCGGGTCGTCGTGGACCTCGGCCAGCCGTACCCCGACGGCGTCGTGGTGCGGCTGCGCATGGAGGCGGTGGTGCCCGACGCGGCTGACGAACTCGTGCCGGCGGACGGACCGGGCAGCTACGGCTTGTTCTCCGACCAGGGCGACGTGGTCGTACTGGGCCACTGGCTGCCCGTCCGTGTGGCCGTGCCCGGCAACGACGGCGACGTGCCGCCCTGGGGTGACCTCGGTGCGTTCGCCCCGGCCACCTGGTTCCTGGACGTCACGGTGGCGGACGGGTTCATGCACACGGGCGCGACCGACCTTCGCAGCGCGGACGGCGGACAGGTTGCCATCGGGACGGGGCTGCGGGACCTCGCCGCGGCCTGGGTGCCCGTTGCGGGCACCGGGGACATGGCCGAGACGGCAGTCGACCTGCCGGGCGGCGGCACCGTGGCGGTGCGCGCCTGGAGCGGTGTCGCTTCGGCCACGCAGGTCGCTGACCTCAGTGCCGAACAGCTGGCGTGGTTCAGCGGCCTCATGGCGCCACTGCCGTGGTCCGAACACGACGTGGTCAGGGTCGACATGGACGTGGCCGTGGGGATGGAGTTCCCGGGGATGGTCTTCATCGACGACGATCTGTGGCGACCCGGCGACCCGCCCGGCCGCTACGTGCTCGCGCACGAGTGGGCCCACCAGTGGTTCCACGCCTTCGTCGGCAACGGCTCGCTCAGCGACCCGGTCGTCGACGAGCCGTTGGCCCAGTACCTGTCATGGCGGTGGTTCCTGCAGGAGGGCGGTGAGGTGGCTGGGGATGCCGCCTTCGACGGGTTCATCGACGACGGCGGGGAGGTGCCGGCACGGCCACCCGCATCCGCGGCGGGCGACTTCCCGACGGCGCAGGCGTACTCGACCGCGGTGTATCGGACCGCGGCGGGTGGTTGGGTCGATGCGACCGACGCCTTCGGTGTCGGGACGGTGGATGAAGCAGTGGCGGCCGTCGTGGCCCAGTGGGGACTGCGGGAGGCAGGCGTGAACGATCTGCTGGACACGGTGGCGACGGTTTCGCCCGACCTGGCGGCGCAGCTGCGTGACGTGTTCGAGGGCTCCTGACCCGTCTAGGATCGGGACGGCCCGCGGCGGCGTGGGACGATGGAGGGGCAGGCAGGTGATGGTGGCGGATTCGACACGGCGCAGGCCCGCCCCGCGCATGGTGGCCGCACCGATCCTGGTCGTGACGCTGACCGTTGCCGTGGCCGAACTCCTGCGCGTGTCGTTTCCGCTGCTGTATCGGCTGGCCGAGGAGCTTGGCTTCCTGACCGCTGCCGGCGTGGTGCCGCTGCTGTTCGCCCTCCCGCTGCTGGCCGCGCCGCTCGGTCGCCTGCTCGGTCTTCGCTGGCTGCTGGGCGTCGCGGCCGCATTGGTCGGCCTGGCACGAGTGGCCGCGCAGGTCCAGGCGACACCGGGACTGGCCGTCGTGCTGGTCGGCGTGCTCGTGGGGCTGGTCGCGCTGCCGATGGCGGTCCGGGTCACGCTGGCACGCCACGGAGTCGGGGTCGCCGCCGCGGGGCTGTTCATCGGTCTGGCCGTCGACACCGGGATCCGACTGGCCTTCGTGACCTGGGATCCGGCGTGGCAGACGAGTGGCGGCGCGCTGCTGGTGGGCACGGTCGTCGGGTTGGCCGTGCTGGTGGCTGCGGTCACCACCATCGTCGAACCCCGTGCCCCTTGGGGAGGCGACAGCGTGCGGTCCGGCCTGTTGGTCGGCCCCGTGCTCGCGCTGGAGACGCTCGCGCTGGCCAGTCCCGGGTTCGTGGCATCGTCGGCGGGTGTCGGCCTGGCCACGGCGGGCATCGTGGTCCTGGTCGGGCTGTCCGTGGCGGCCACGGGCGCAGTGGGTCGGGTGCAGTGGCGACGCGTCGTCGTGATCGTGGCAGCCATCGTGGTCGTGGTCGTGCCCGCGCTGGCCACTGGACCTGCCGCCATCGGGGGGTGGATGGTGGCCGTGGCCGTGGTGGGGGCACAATGGGCCGTCGGGCTCCTGGTGGTGGCAACCCTCCAGCGCGCGTCGCACGGTCGTCCGGGCACGTCCGACCGGGCGACGGCCGCAGCGGGAGTTCCGGGGGCGTGGCGAACCGGCCTGGGGTCTGGGTTCGGCTCGCTGGTGCTCGTGCTGGCGTTGCTGCCCTACCAGATCTCCTACGAGCTTGAACTGGGCGTCCCGCAGGCGGCGTGGCCCGTCCTGGCCTCCATGGTGCTCGTCGCGCTCGGGACAGTCGGCGCACGGGCCAGTGGCAACGACGTGCAGGCAGACTCGTTGCGGCCGTCGGTGCTGGCCCCGATCGCTGTCGTGGTCGTGCTGCCCCTGTTCGTCGTCCCGATCGTGCTGGGAGCCACCTCGTCGACGCCACCCGCCTCGGCAGCCGACGGAGCCCAACCGGCGAGTCCGGTGCGGGTCGCGACCTACAACCTGCATTCGGCGGTCGGCGTGGACGGTCGCCTCGACCCGGAGCGCATCGCCCAGGTGTTGGTTGCCGGCGAGGCAGAGGTCATGGCCCTGCAGGAGGTGTCGCGGGGATGGCCCCTGGGAGGTGGGCTCGACCTGGGGTCGTGGCTGGCTCGACGACTGGGCGCCGACATGGCCTGGGGACCGGCGGCCGATCGCCAGTTCGGCAACGCCGTGTTGTCGACGCGTTCGATCCTGGCCGAACGGTCGGGAACCATGCCTCGTGGCCAGGGCCCGATGCGACGCGGCTGGGTGGCGGCAACGGTCCCGGTGGGCACCGAGACGGTGGAGGTGTTCAGCGTGCACCTGCAGCACCAGGACGACACCACCGAGACCCGGCGGTCACAGGCTCGGCTGGTCCTGGCGGCCTGGGACGCCCAGTCCGCCACCGTCCTGGCCGGGGACTTCAATTCGCGACCGGGCTCCGTCGACATCGAGCCATGGTTCGACGGCACCGGGTTGGTGTCGGCGCAGGAGGTCCAGGCCGAGCCACCACGCGACACCTCTCCCGCCGAGGACCCGGATCACCGCATCGACTGGATCCTGGGGACTCCGGACCTGGTCTTCAGCGACGTGGAGGTGCCGCCGACGACTGCGAGTGACCACCTCCCGATCTTCACGGACATCGCGCACCGGTAGAGGACGTGGTGCTTCGTCGGGTCCGTGTGGCCGGTGCGTTTCGAGTTGCTCGCTGCGCTCGCACCATCGCGCACCGGGAGAGGACGTGGTGCTTCGTCGGGGTCCGTGTGGCCCGGTGCGTTTCGAGTTGCTCGCTGCGCCGCCGCGTGTGCTGTCGCCGTGTCACAGGAC
>DATFMD010000197.1:0-6439 GCA_035267125.1 Nitriliruptoraceae bacterium
ATCGAGCCCTCCGAGGCCTCCTTCGACGCCGCCTTCTCCTCGGAGTAGCCACGTCGATCCAGCCCCCGTTGATCACGCCCCCGACGGTCCAGCCCACCATCCATTCCAGCCCCCCACCAACCCACCAGATCCCGGCGCGACCGTGCCCGTCGTGCCGACCGGCCCTGACGGCGCCACGCGGGCGCAGCACCTGCGGCGTGGTGTTTCCCCCCCGAATGTTGGAGACACCATGAATCATGACAAACCGTCCGTGATGGATCGCCGTGCGTTTCTTCGCACTGCGACAGCTGCCGCCAGCGGCCTCGGCGTCGCTGGCGCAGCGTCCCCCGCCCTTGCCGCTCGAGGAGCCGGCGGGCCGAAGGGTCGCGTCGTGCCGCGCGGCAACATCTCGGTCCAGCTCTACAGCCTGCGTGGGATCCTGCCGCGCGGTGATGCGTCCTCCATCGAGATGGTGATGCAGTCGCTGTTCGACTTCGGGTACCGCAAGGTCGAGCCCTACAACGACCACGGCCTGGGATGGGACGGCCTGCGCGCCATCCTCGACCGAGTCGGATTGCGTGCCTCGAGCATGCACAACGGTGATCGCAACCCCGAGTCCGCCGTCGCCGCCTCACTGGCCCTCGGGACGCGGTTCACGAACTTCCCGTTCTTCCGCACGAACAGCCTCGACGCCTGGTACGCCCTGTTCGACGACCTCAACACTGTCGGTGCGGCCATGCAGGATGCGGGTGTTCGCTACGGCTACCACCAGCACGACTACGAGTTCACCTACCAGCCAGAGGGCGTCTCGATCTACGACCGCCTGCTCGAGGCGACCGACCCCAAGCTGGTCCACATGCAGCTGGACCTGTACTGGGCCGTCGCCGGTGGTGCGGACCCGCTCGAGGTCTTCCAGCGTGCACCCGGTCGGTTCCTGCAGTTCCACGTCAAGGACCGCCTCAACGGCACGTTCGCCGATCCCGGCGAGGGCGAGATCGACTTCCCGGCGATCTTCGGTGGCCACAAGGACTCGGGCGTGATCGAGTACATCACCGAGAACGACCGACCCGCTGATCCCCTGGAGTTCGCCCAGACCGGCTACGACTACCTCCGTGGCGTGCGCTTCTGAGCACGACCCAACGGGTCCGTTGGACCCGACACCCGATCGCCCCGCCGAATTCGGCGGGGCGATCGTCGTGGTGGGAGGGGGCATGGCACGCCCTGGTCCGCATGCTCGCCTCGACCGGCACGACGGCGCGAGCTCGGTGCCGGACCTGGCGTCACTGCTCGGGCTGGTGGGTGATGCGCAGGATGCTGACGGGGTTGTTGGTGCCGTCACCACCGTTGTTGGTCCACAACGCACCGTCCGGCCCGACCGTGATCGCGTTGGGGCGGCCGAACGATGCCGCCGCGCCGCGACCGTCCGTGGTGCCCGCCTCGCCGTTGCCGGCGATGATGGCGGTGTCACCGGAAGCGAGGTCGTGTCGATAGACCACGTAGCCCTCGCGACTGGTGACGTACAGGGCGTCGTCGAGCCAGGCGACGTGTGACGTCGCGTGGGGAAAGTCGACCAGTTCGGTGACCTCGGCCTCGGGGGAGACCGCGAAGAGTCGGCCGTTGCGATGGTTGACCGAGTAGAGCGTGCCGTCCGGTCCGGCCACCAGGCCGTTCGGACCGCTGAACCCGATGTTGCTGGCCCACTCGTCGACCTCGCCGTCAGGGCTGACCTCGTAGATGCGGTTGGTGTCGTAGCCCTGGACGAACAGGCTGCCGTCGTCGTTGGCGACGATGCCGGTGGCGCCCGGGATCTCGTCGGTGACGAGCGTCACCGCGCCCGATGCGGGGTCGACGGTGAAGACCGAGTCGCTGCCGTACGCGGACTGGTAGAGCGTGCCGTCCGGGCCGAAGGTCGTCATGGTCAGGGCGGCGAAGGCATCATCGGTGACCAGCGTTTCGACCTCCTGCCCATCCGGGCTGATGCGGTACAGCGTGTCGCCGGGGTGGCCGGGGTACCCGAAGTCGGCCTGGTACATCGTGCCGTCGGGGGCGATTGCCAGTCCGCCCGTGGCGCTGTCGAGGTCGGCCACGATCGTCTCGACGACCCAGTCGTCGGAAAGTCCGTACCCCTCGTCGAGCAGGTCGAGCAAGGCCTGTGGGGCATCGGCCGGGGGCGTGGCGTCGTCGGCTGGTGCCGGGGCCGTCGTGGCGGGCGAACCGGGGCTCGCCGACGATGTCGATGTCGCCGACGATGATGCGGCGTCGACTCCCTCGGACGGGCGTGCGGTGCCCGTAGGCTCGACTGCGGTCGACGCCGAGTCGGCCACCGCTGGGGTGTCGTCGGCTGCGACGGTGTCGCCCCCGCATCCCGACAGCACCATCACCGCGACCAGGAGCGAGGCGGGGGCAGTGGCACGGGAAGTGGTCATGGACAACACACTAGTACGAGTTCGTAGTAGTTTGCAAGGGTGGCGGTGCGAGCATGCCGGTGGGACGCTTCGGGCCATCACCAACGCGTGACAGATCGGAGGAGTTCGTGATGACCGCACCGGGAGCGGAGGATGGCGATCCCGCCGCCAACGGCGATCACGCACGCGACAGCGATCCGGCTGCCGGTGATCCCGCAGGCGACCGCGATCCGGGTGCCGTCAAGCCGGGCGCCGTCGATCCGCGTGCCGTCAAGCCGGGCGCCGTCGATCCGGGTGCCGTCAAGCCGGCCGCCGTCGATCCGGGCGCCGTCGATGCGGGCGGCGTCGTTCCGGGCGACGGCGGGGACCGTGACTCCACGGGGTCGGAGCGTCGCGAGCGCATCGGGCTGCTGTTCCAGATCTTTCGCACCCACCTGGTCAGCAGCAAACTGGTGGGGAGGGCGCTCGAGCCGACCGGCCTGGGGGGCGAGGACTACGCCGTCTACAGCTACCTGTTGTTCGGCCCCATGACGCTCACCGCGCTCGCCGACGGCACCGGCATGCCGCTGACGACCGCGGCCGACTACGTCAAACGGTTCGACCAGCGTGGCCACATCGTCCGCCAACCCAATCCCGACGACGGGCGCAGCCGCCTGCTGAGCCTGACACCGGCCGCGCGCGACCTGGTGCTGGACACCGCCGAGGTCTTCTCGAAGACCGTCGGCCACCTCGACGCCGTCATGGAGGAGGCCGGCATCGACAGTGCCCGCCTCGTCGACCAGTTGCTCCTGGTGCAGGACCTGCTCGCCCGTGCGCTGGACGACCTCGACCGCCCCAGCCGGGGCTGACGTCTGCCCGGTCGGCCCCTCTGCCTTCCGAACGCTGTCGGGCTGGGAGTGGACGTGCTCGGGGCACTCGCACACGAGTGGCGGCCCGCGACGACGATCGCCCCGCCGAATTCGGCGGGGCGATCGCATGTCCAGCGTGGTCGGGCGGTCCGTGACGGGACCGCCCCCCACGTCAGCCGAGCAGGTGGTCGAGGCTGCGGCTCATCACCTCGTTGCGCTCCGCTTCGCTCGTCACGCCCTCGAACCCGAACCCGAACAGCAGGGTGTCCTCGGTCGCCACGATCGCGGCAACCTCGAACACGATCCCGACGCGCTCCCAGTCGTTTGCGTTGGGAGCGGTTCCGTCGGGTGCGCCCGGGACGGACCAGCCGCCGAGGTCGGACTCGAACGACGTCTCCGTGACCACGCCGCCGTCGGCACTGATCGACACGTCGTCGAGGAAGACTCCGAGGTCACCGGTCGACCAGTCGGTGGCGTAGCTGATCGAGACCTCGATCTCGCTGCCGGCGTATGCCGACAGGTCGATCGACCAGTTCTCCACGCCGTCGGACGGGCCGGTCGCCGCGTGCCACGCACCGGTGGTGCCGGTCGGGTTGCAACCGGCGTCCATGTAGTGGCCCAGCTGTGGGTGGAGCTGGTCGACCCAGCCGGACGGGCACGACTGGCCGGTGCCTGAGGCGGTGTGGCCATTGGCGTCCGGCAGGGTCGTCCAGTCGTCCTGGCCGACCGTGTGGACCTCGACGAACATGTAGTCCCAGTCGGTCTCGATGGCGTACGACGTCGTGAAGTCCAGCGATGCCGTCGTCGCACCCGCGAGGTCGACCGTCTGCGTCAGCCGCTTGAAGGCGGCGTCGGCATGGCCGGTCGCCATCTGCCAGTCACCCGTCAACGGTTCGTACGGCGCGGCACCACCGACGTCCCAACTGGCGAACCGTTGCGACGCAAACTGGGGGAACTCGGACTCGGGCAGCACGCTGGACGTCACGATGTAGGACGCCGTGCCGGTGCTGGCCGCTCCGGGGGCGCCCTGGTTGTCGGCGCTGTCGCCGCCGTCGAGTCCGAACGTGAACCCGTCGAACGACCCGTCGTTGCCGTTGACGTCGAGAGCTTCGCCGGCTGCATTCAGGCCGCCCCGACGGGCGCGGCTGCTGGCGCCGAACCAGTACTGGTAGACGTCGTCGGTCAGCACCAGGCAGTTGCCCGAGGTGCACGGCGTCTGCGGGTCGGCGTTCTCGCCGTAGTTCAGCGGGAAGAACTCCTCGAAGCCGTGGTTCTTGCCGGTCGCGATGATCTTGCCACCCTCGTTGATGTACTCACGCATGACCATGTTCATCTCGTGCGCGAGGTAGGTGGTCTCGAGACCACCCTGGTAGTCGGTGACGAGCTTGTCGCCCGTGTACCAGACCACCGCGTCGTAGTGGCTGAGCACGCCCAGCCCGTGCGGTGCCACCCCGTCATCCTCGACGAAGTGGGCGTCCCACGTGTGGCCGTCGGCCTCGATCGCGTCGGTGTAGTAGGACAGGTAGGCGTCCTGCGGCGTTTCGCCGCCCAGCGCCGTACCGGGCGAGTTGTCGACCACGACGAGCACGTCGCCGCCGATGTCGTCGGCGACCGTGTAGGTGAACGGCTCGGACTCGGTCTGCTTGGCCTCGAACCAGACGGTCACCTCGTCACCGGGCTGCTGACCGGTCACCGTGGCGCGTCGCCAGTTGTAGTACAGGTCGTTCTCGGCGCCGTAGCGCTCGCCGCCGTCCCACTCTGCCGTGTTCACCTTCTTGGCCTTGGCACCGTTGATGGAGTAGTGCATCCTCACCGTGCCGAGTTCGCGGTCCGCGTTGATCTGGACGGTCTGCTCGGTGCCGTTGGACTGGGTGAACTCGTCGACCACGATCTCTGGCGCGACGTTGCCCAGGTGCGACTCGGGGTTGGACGGGTCGGCGGCCGACCGGGCAATGTCGAGCGCGAACGGGATGTTGGACTGGAACTCCTCCTCGATCAGTGCCTCGTCGTCGGGGAAGTTGAAGCCGGACTGGCAGTCGCTGGCAACCCACTCGTCGTCGGGGTACTTGTTGCTGATGGTCTGGCAGGTCGACATCTCCGGGGTGTAGCCCAGCGTGCCGTGCACGTTGTGGACGTGGCCCGTGGTCGCGCCGTTGGTGATGTACAGCTCGGCGGACTGGTCGGGGTCGTAGCCGGGGATCGCCGGGTTGGCGTCGTCACCGGCGAGTGCGATCTGCACGACGTCGTCGGGGGAGGGGGTGTCCACCTGCCAGCCGACCCCGTACAGGATCAGCTCGGCGGCCGAGTGGTAGTTCACCATGAAGGAGAAGTCGACGTCGTCGAGGAGGCCGTCCATGGCCTGCGTCTCGGGCTCCGACATCGGGCCTGGGCCGCGGTAGGTCTGCGAGGTGATGTCGGGCGAGGATCCCTCGTTGTCATAGCCCCACTTGTAGGCGAAGTTGCGGTTGAGGTCGGCACCGTCGGCAGTCGTGATGGTGCCGTCTCCGTCGTTCTCCGACAGGTTCTTGCGCCACAGTCGGTTGGCCGGGTCCTCGTGGGTCCACTGGTACCCGTCCGGGTTGGCGACCCACACGAACCACAGTTCGTTGTTGTCGACCAGGTCGGTGATCTCGGCGTCGCTGCCGTAGTTGTCGAGGTAGTGGCGGGTCAGGCGACGGGTCATCTCGGGCGTGATCCACTCACGCGCGTGCTGTGCCGAGTTGTAGAGGACCGCGGGCTTGGTGCCATCGGGACGCCGGTTGGCGTTCTTGGTCACCTTCAACGCCCAGACGTCACGCCCCTGCACCGTGTCGCCGATGTCGACGAGCTTGACCAGGTCGGGGTTGGCGGCCGCGATCGCGACCATCTCGGCCTCGAGGCCATCATCGCCGTCATAGGGTCGGAAGACGTTGTCGCCCTCGTTGATGTCTGGCGTTCGCTCGACGCGTTCCTGCCCCCTGGTCTTGGAGAACTGGACGTCGGGGCCACGGAACGGCTGCAACTGCTTGTTGGTCGCGATCAGTTCGATCCGAATGGTCTCGTCGTCGATGACCTCTTCGGAGGTGACCTCGATGCCGGCCGAACGCAACTCCGTCACCACGTCTGGCGGCACGTCAGCCGTCCATGCCTTGAGGGAGGCTGCTGCTCCCGGTGGGTCGTCCGGACCGGCCGCACCGGCCGTGGCCATGGTCGTGACCATGAGAAATG
>DATFMD010000198.1:0-15957 GCA_035267125.1 Nitriliruptoraceae bacterium
CCGTCACGTCCGCCAACCTGTCGGGCAATCCGGCGGCGACCACGGCCCGGTTGGCCCGGGGCCAACTCGGCGACGCTGTGGACGTGTACGTCGACGCAGGGCCACGCACGGACACGACGGCGTCCACGATCGTGGACCTGACACGCGCCGAACCGGCAATCCTGCGGTCGGGCCCGCTGGACGACGACGAGGTGCTGGGTGTGGCTCGCGGTGACATCGATGCCCATTCGGTCACGCCCTTCAGCCTGCCCAGCCACGACTCGCCGCAGCCGCCCGCGGACACCGGCGCCGATTCGGCCGCCGAGGTCCCCACCGATCAGGATCCCGTTGCCGCTTCCGCGGAAGCGCCGGAAGCGCCAGCCGGTTCGGACGCCCAACGCCCGGACCCTGCTGCACAACCGGCGACCAGTTCCGAGCGGCCCGCTCCGTCGAGCCGCCACGTCGCCCGTGACCACCGCGCTCGGGACGCCGGGACCCACCGAACTGGCGATTGGTGAGGAGCAGGCGGTCAGGGATGATGACCTGGTGACGTTGCCCCTCGTGAGCGCAATGGTCCAGCCAGACATGGCGGCTGGGGTCCCGGTTCGTCCCCGGAACGAGCTCGGGGGCGTGCTCGGCCGGTGGGACGGGCAACGGACAACGTGAGCGGGCCTTCGCCCACATCGCCGGGGGCACGTCTGCTAGAAACATCCAGAGGGGGTGTCGACCGGCATCCCCTCTGGTCGACACCCGAGGTGCTCGCATGCACGCTCAGCCTGCGCTCCCGTCCGATGCCGCCACCACCACCCAGCAGTTGACGGCTGACTACGAACTGATGGAGAACTATCTGTTGGCCTCGCGGGTGACGGCCGGGACCGAGATCGCGTTGGCCGGCAGTGCGAGTACTGCCCCGGGCGGCGACCATGCCATGGACGTCTTCACGCTGGACGCGGTCAACGCCATCGTGTGGCACAACCGTTTCGATCCGGGCAGCGACACGGGTTGGACTGCGGCGCCACTGCCCAGCCTGACCAACACCACCATCACGTCGATGGCCGCGATCCTGGCCCCCACGGGCCAGCAGGTGGTCGTGGTGGGCACCTCGACCGCAGTCGTGTACGGCATCCAGAGCACGGATGCCGCGGCGGGAACCTGGCCGTCGAACTGGTCGATGCTCGCCCCGAGGCAGACCTTCACCCTGGCTGGCACCGTCCACCGGGTCCTGCTTGACAGCGACGGGGCCACGGTGACCCTGGTCACGTGTGACGTCAACCTGCGCTTCCCATCCGCGCCCGAACAGCCCGACGTCGCGAACGGCTATGGGGTCACCATGGGCCCGCTGGACCCGGACTCGATGACATGGACACCGGACTCGTGGCCGCCGCCGTCGGGTTCGGCGGGCAGCCCGCCCGTCACGACCATCGAATCCGACAGTTGCATGGTCGCCACCAGCCTCGACGACCAGACGATGACCGTCGTCGGGATGGTGACTCCGAAACTGGTCGTCTATCCCGTTCCCGCCTCGGGGACCTGGCCGGAGGGCAAAGGGTCGCCGTGGGCTGATTCCGCCCTCTACGACGCCCACGACGCGTCCTACTACAAGAAGCAGGGGATCGAGGTCGGTGTGTGGCGGGCGGTGCCCTTCAACCCTGAGGACATGGTGCTCGGGGACGTCGCCACCACCGTCAAGGAGACGCCGCCCACCACGGGGATGGTGGCGGGCCAGATCGTGGACCCGACGGACACCCAGCCCGCGCCACTGGTGGGGTGTACCCAGCTCGAATGGCTGTGGAACTCGTCGGGCACTGGTGCCAGCAACACGATCCAGATGATGTCGATCACGCCCCCTGATGAGGGGTACACCAGCCAGGGCTGGATGGCGACCAACCAGAGTTACAAGACCTGCAAGGACGGTCTCGACGGGCCGTCTCTGACCGATCGTGGTGTCACGGTGAAGGTCGGCGTCGTGCGCAGCGACCTGCTGGACGGGGTCGTGGCAGCCGACACGACCAACGTGTTCACGACGGTGGCGGGCCACGGTGATCCGATGTGGATCGACATCATGCACGACGGGTACGGCAACGAGATCGGGAACCTGGCAGCCTCGGTCGACGCGGACCAGCCCACGTACGCATTCGTGCAACAGGGCGTGCACCCCGGTCCCAGCATGCTGTTCACGTCCGACGGCTCGGCGGCGCCCACTGCACTGCCTGGGTCGAACCTCCAGAGCTTCACCAACTGGTGCCGCTCCGACGGGGGCGCGCAGGCGGCAGTCGACGCGGCAGGAACGTTGTGGCTGTTGCCGGTCGGCGCGTCGGCCTGGGTCCAGGTGCCGGGCAGTCGTGATTGCCAGGCGTGGACGGCAACGACGAACGCCACCCTGGCAGCCTGCGACGACCTGTCTGGCACGACCCATGTCTTCGCCGTGACCACCGACCAGAACCTGGTCCACGTCACGATGTCGTCCAACGCCACGGTTGCCGAGCCGCTCCAGATCGCCACCGAGATCGAGTCCGTGTACTGCGCACCGACGGTGTCCGGCGAGGGGGAGTCCTCGGGGCCACGCATCTTCGCCGTGACCATGGGCCAGAGTGCATCCACCCCGCCCGGTGTGGTCTTCATGGTGCTGGGGGAACAGGACTGGATTTCGCAGCCTGTGCAGGACGGTGCCGATCCCGATGACGCCGCCGGTGCATCGCTGCAGCCCGTCTCCTCCTACACCTGCCACCTGTCGACCAGCACCACGGACGGCTCGAAGCCATCGCTCGACCTGTCCATCGCCGTCAGCGATCCGTGTGCCCTCGTCATCAACGGCGTCGCCCACAGGGTGCTGCCAGGTGAACCCCATGTCACCTCGTCAAACAGCGTCGGCGTCGTCCACCTCGTGACCGTCGCGTCCGACCTCACGGCCCCGACGCTGACGATCACGCCAGTGGACGACGAGAACGAGCCGCTCGGCGATCCCCTCCCGGTCGTGCCCAACAGCAAGGTCGTCGCAGCCCTCGCGGCCTGCACCGAGCAGCGCATGTTGGACGCCACCGATGCCGCCGGCCAGGCGCTGTTGACCGATGGAGACACCGCCGCCGCCATGGCCGACGCCATGGTCGCGCTGGCAACGCTGGCGACGACGCAGTCGGATGCACTGCAACGCGCGGTGGCACCCGGCGTGCCCACGTTGTTCGACGCGGCCACCCATCCACCCGCGGCCACCACCACCGACCTGCCCCAGTCCTGGAGCATCTCGTTCGCCGCCGGACAGCCGCCGGTCTTTGCGCCCCTGCCGGCCGACGAAGTCCTGGCGCGGGCCCGGGAGATGTCCGAGTCCCTGCCCCACTTCACCGGTGCCGGTTCTACCCTGGCCGCGGCCTGGTCCGACGTCATGTCCGTGGTCAAGACCGTCGGTTCCGCCATCGTGGAGTGCAGCGTTGCCTTCCTCGAAGGCGGCGGCGTGCAGGTGTCGCTGCAGCTCGTGCTCGACGGGGTCGACTGGTTCTACCAGGCGACAGTTGCAGCAGCCGACTGCCTGAAGATCGCCCTGGACCTGGTGGGCGGCTTGTTCGAACAGGTCGCTGTGGTCGTCGAGCGGGTGGTCGAGTGGCTGGCGTATCTGTTCAACTGGGCCGACATCAAGGCGACCCAGCAGGTGGTCGTGGCCGTGTTCGACACCTTCTTCGACCTCGCCGCGGCCACCGTGTCGCAGTCGCAGCGCTTCATCGACACCCAACTGGCGGGCCTGGAGTCTGCCCTGGACGCCGTGTGGTCGACGATCGAGACCGACCTGACCGGCACACCGGCGTCCATGAGCGCCATGTCGGCGCCCGTCCCGGCCCAGCTGCTCACGGCCGGGTTGGGCAACCACCAAGCCACCAACGCCTCGTCGTTGGTGACCACCAACACCGCCATCGAGGCTACGAAGGCCAAGATCGAGGGCGTCGCCCATCCCGATCCCTCGTCGCTGGACACCTCGACATGGGACGACATCGCGACGATCGCCGATGCCACGCTGATCGCGACACTGGAGCAGGTCAAGGATCTGCTCGCGGGCGCGATCGGGGTCGTGAAGGGTGTGTGCGATCAGGTGCTGGAGGCGCTGGGCGACATCATCGACCAGCTCCAGGCATGGTTCGACGCCGAGATCGACATGCCCTGGATCTCCGACCTCTACGAACTGGTGATGCCGGGGGAGGCCATGACGTTGTCGGGCATGGTCGGCCTGTTCACGGCAGTCCCCGGCACCGTGATCTACAAGTTGGGCAACGGGGGACAGGCGCCGTTCACCGCGACCACGGCCAGCCAGTTCGTCGATGACTACACGGTCGACGTGATCACGGGCACGTGGTTTCCCGGCGGCGTGCCGGGTGCCGCCGACATGACCGATGTCGCCGCCGGTCCGGGACTGACCGCGCTGGAAGGTCTCAGCGACGACCAGATCAACAACTTCCGGATCGCCGGCGGCGTGCTCTCGGTGGTGCCGGCTGCGGTCGGCCCGTTCCTGGGCACGGCCATCGATGGATACGCGGCGCTCAGTGCCGCGTCAGGCGCCACCACCGCGATCGGCGTGGCCCTGCCGCTGAGCCTGGCCTCGATCGGCATGTCCACTGTCGCCCTGGGGGGCTCGATCTGTGGCGCGATCGCGACCGGTGCCGGGATGTCGCCCCCCAATCCCACCTGGATCACGTTCACGGCACTCAAGGGCGTCACCGACTCCCTCCACCTCCTGTCCGACATCGTCGGTGCCAGCCTGTCCGGCTGCACCACCCGCCTGCTGACTGATGCCGGCATCGTCATCGACTGCGGCTACGTGATGGCCAGTTCGGCGTGTGGGTTGGTCGCGTCGATCGCCGTCAACGATGCCGACCTCATCAGCCTGGCGGTCCTGCGGGGCCTGATGGGGTTCCTCCGACTCGGTCTGACGTCGCCAGTCAGTGTGGCCACCGAGAGCGGTTCCCCCTGGGTCGTGATGGGCCTGGAACTGCTGATGGACGGGGCCGAGGCGATCGCGATCTTCGATGCCCTGGTGCACCCGTCTGATCAAGGTGCCCTGGCCGCGGCCGGGTCCATGGGCTGACATCGGCCCCCCACGCTGCGGCATCTCGTTGTGCATCGACCTGCAGGCCGGACGAGGTCACGGTTGGAGGGACGGGCGACGATCGACGAGTGCATGGAGCGCGGTGAGACCGACCGGGCCGTGTGCCAGACCGGGCCGTGTGCCAGACCGGGCCGTGTGCCAGGCTGAGAGGGCGAATCCACCGCAGGAATCCTCCCAGTGGGGGTTGGGGTCGGCGATTGCCCTTGTCATCCCCACGGTCATCGCCTTCCGGTGATCTGGGTGGCCGGGCAGGTTTGCCGCGACTTTGTGAAATCGGTAACTTGCGCACCATGGACCGACGCGAAATCCAGCATGCGATGTGGGACGACGTCGATTCCGGATGGGCCCGCAGTGCCGAGTTCATCTCGGCGATCCTGGTCTGGTTCGGCATCGGCTGGCTGCTCGATCGCTGGCTCGGCACGAGCCCCTGGTTGATGGGGATCGGCACGATGCTTGGCCTGGGCCTGGGCCTGTGGTTGATGTGGCTGCGCCACCAGCACGCCACGCAGGAAGACCGCGATCGCTTCCGGTACCGCGACACCGACTAGGCTTGCCAACCCGGCGCACCGACCGTCTGCCGGACCCGCCCGAGTACCCCCCGCACCGACGCACGCCCGGGCCGACCCGCCCTTCCGCGCTGCCTGCCCGACGCCAGCCCTGCCCCCAAGCCCCACTCAGGACGACGCCGTGACCGACACCGCCACGCAGATGGTGCGCGCCGCACTCGTGGTGGGCGTTGCCGTGGCCGTTCCTGCGGTCGCCGTCGCGTTCCTGCTGGCCGGAACCCGTGGTGCCTGGACGGCACTGGGGTCGGTGCTGCTGGTCGTGGGTGGCTTCGCCTTGAGCGGCCTTGCCCTGCGTTGGGCAGCACAGCGTTCGCCCGCTATGGTGCAGGCTGCCATGATGGGCGGTCTGCTGGCGCGGTTGGTGTTGTACGGCCTCCTCATCGTCACGCTGTCACCGACAGACCTGGTGGACGCGCCCACCCTGGCCGTCGTCGTGCCGCTGGCAACGTTCGTGTTGCTGGCGGTCGAGGTGCGTGTCGCGCAACGACCAGAATTCCGCATGATCGATCCGGCGCCGATGGTGCCTGACGCAAAGGACAACCCGTGACCGTCCCGTTTGTCGCCACCGAAGCCGGTGGCGGGTTCGAGCTGCCGCCGATCGACCACCTCTTCGACTTCGCGCCGTTCCTGTTCGAGGACAGCACGTTCCTCGCCCTCAACCGGACGGGGCTGCTGTACCTGCTGGCGGCGTTCATCACCATCGGGCTGATGCTGGCCGCCTTCAGCAACGCCAAGGTGGTGCCGGGCAAGTTGCAGGCAGCCATGGAAGCGCTCGTCGAGTTCATCCGCGAAGGCATCATCGGCGCGATCATCGGCCCGCAGGGGCTTCGCTACCTGCCGCTGCTGACCGGCCTGTTCCTGTTCATCGCGGTGAACAACTTCTTCGAGGTCATGCCCTTCGTCCAGTTCCCCCCGACCTCCAGGATGGCCTTGCCGGCGTTGTTGTCGCTGATGGTCTACGTGCTGTTCATCCTGGTCGGCCTCAAGGCCCAGGGACCCAAGTACATCTGGAACGCAATCTCGGTGCCCGGTGTCCACTGGTCGATGCTGATCCTGATCGTGCCCATCGAGTTCGTCTCCACGTTCCTGCTGCGTCCCTTCACGCTGGCCGTGCGACTCTTCGCCAACATGATGGCCGGCCACATCCTGCTGGCCGTCGTGTTCCTGGCTGCCAGCTACAACTTCATCGACTTCCACGGGTTGTACGAAGGTGTCGTCCCCGTCGTCGCGCCGCACGGTGCCATCCCGTTCATCCTGGGCATCTTCATCATGGTCGGCGGTGCCGCGCTGGTCGCCTTCGAGATCCTCGTCGGCGTCCTGCAGGCCTACATCTTCACGATGCTGGCGGCCGTGTACATCGGCAGCTCGATGTCCCCAGACCACTAGAGCGACCACTGGATCCGGCGCCGAGCCCCTCCGGGCGCCCCGAAGACCACGAACTCGATCACGACTCGCCCACGAACTCCACCACCAGTACGACCACCAGATCACCCAGACCGAGCACCACGCGACCACACGGTCGCACGACCACCAACCTCCTGCCGTCGGGCAGGGACCACGACAAGGAAGAAGCATGGAAGGCGACATCGGAGCAATTGGCCAGGGCCTCGTGTACGGCCTGGCAGCCATCGGACCGGGCATCGGCATCGGTGTGCTGGTCGGCAAGGCCGTCGAGGCCATGGCGCGTCAGCCCGAGGCCGCGAGCCTGGTCCAGACCAACATGTTCCTGGGCATCGCGTTCACCGAGGCGCTGGCGCTGCTGGGCTTCGTGTTGGCGTTCATCATCTGACACGCCACAGCAGCCGACCCATGAACGAAAGTTGAGGACGCCATGAACGTGTTGTTGCTGGCCACAGAGGCCGGGGAGGAGGCAGGGGGCATCACCCTGCTGCTCCCCGAAGCCCCCGAGATGGTCTACGGACTGATCGGGTTCCTGATCGTGTTCTTCGTGATGAAGAGGTTCGCGTTTCCGGGCATGAACAAGATGCTGGAGGACCGCACGGCAGCGATCCAGGGCAAGATGGAGGATGCCGAGCAGATGCGCAGCGAGGCCGAGACGGCCAAGCGCGAGTACGAGGCCTCCATCGCCGATGCCAAGGGCGAGGCTGCCCGCATTCGCGACGCCGCCAAGGCCGATGCGGAACGGATTCGCGCCGACCTGGTGAAGTCCGCCGAGGCAGACGCCGCCGCCATTCGCGAGCGTGCCCAGGCCGATGCGGCCCAGGAACGTGAGCGCACGTTGCAGGAGTTGCGTGGCGACGTCGGCCGCATGTCGGTCGAGTTGGCCTCCCGCATCGTCGAGAAGGAAGTCGACCCGGCCACCCACCAGGCACTGGTCGACAGCTACATCAACAACCTGTCGGGACCCAACTGACCGGGACCGGGCCGATGCGGTGAGGTTGGAGGCGCGCCACGCGCACCGATCCCTTCGCACCGGACCGTCTCGCCAGGTGGTACCGGCGCAGTTGGGCCAGCCTGAACCGGTCCGACACGACCGGTCCGAACCGGCCACCACGGTCGGCGGCCCACGGCACGAGTGACACGACGTCCGCCCGGGCGAACCAGCGCCCACGGACGACACACGAGGTGACACAGATGAGTGACAACGCCCACGCAGCAGCGATCGTGGCCCTGGCCGACGGTCTCGGCGACCTCGAGGTCGTCGACACCGAGCTGACCACGGTGGCACGCGCCATCGGCGCGAATCGCGAACTGCAGGACCGCCTGTCCGACATCCACACGCCAGCCAGCGTCCGGCTGAAGTTCGTGGAGTCGGAGGCCCTGGCTGCCGCCCACCCGACCACGCGGGCCGCCCTGGCCATGGTGATCGCGGGCGAGGCGGCCGGCAACCTCGCCGAGATCGCCGCCGCAGTGTCCGACCAGGCCGCCGAGAAGCGCGATGCCCAGGTCGCCGAGGTGCAGGTCGCCCAGCCGATCTCCGACGAGATGGCCGAGCGCCTGCGCGTCGCCCTCGAACGCCGCCTCGGCCGCAAGCTCACCCTCAAGGTCACCGTCGACCCGACCGTGGTCGGTGGTGTCCGTGCCCGCGTCGGCGACACCGTCATCGACGGGTCGCTGTCCGGTCGCCTCTCCACCGTGAAGACCCGCCTCGCAGGCTGACACTCGCGCCCCAGCGCGTCCACCCAAGGAACACACGATGTCAGATCTCTCCATCCGCCCCGAGGACGTCACCTCGGCGCTGCAGTCGATGCTCGACGACTACAGCCCCCAGACCAGCTCCGAACAGGTCGGTCGGGTCATCTCGACCGGTGACGGCATCGCCGAACTGGTCGGACTGCCCGGCACCATGGCCAACGAGTTGCTGGACTTCGGCAACGGGGTCTTCGGCATGGCCATGAACCTCAACGAGGACTCCATCGGCGCCGCCGTGTTCTCGGAGTCGTCCGCGGTCGAGGAGGGCATGACCGTCCGGCGCACCGAGCGCGTCCTGTCGGTGCAGGTCGGTGACGCCATGCTGGGTCGTGTGCTCGACCCGCTGGGTCGCCCGATCGACGGCAAGGGCCCGCTCGACGAGGCCGGCATCGACGGCTACCGACCGCTCGAGGTCCAGGCTGCCGGCGTGACCGAGCGCCAGGGTGTGAGCGAGCCGCTCCAGACCGGGATCAAGGTCATCGACGTCATGACCCCGATCGGTCGTGGCCAGCGCGAGCTGATCATCGGTGACCGCCAGACCGGCAAGACGGCGATCGCGATCGACACGATCATCAACCAGAAGCAGTACTGGGGCACTGACCAGGCCGTCAAGTGCATCTACGTGGCGATCGGCCAGAAGGGGTCCACCGTGGCCTCGGTCGTCGAGACGCTCGAGCGCTTCGGGGCCATGGAGTACACCACGGTGATCAACGCGCCCGCGTCGGCGCCGGCACCGTTCCAGTACATCGCTCCCTACGCCGGTTGCGCGATCGGCGCGAACTGGATGGAGAAGGGCGAGCACTCCCTGATCATCTACGACGACCTGACCAAGCAGGCCGATGCCTACCGTCAGCTGTCGCTGCTGCTGCGCCGCCCCCCGGGCCGTGAGGCATACCCGGGTGACGTCTTCTACCTCCACTCGCGCCTGCTCGAGCGCGCCGCCAAGCTGTCCGAGGAGCTCGGTGGCGGGTCGCTGACCGCGCTGCCGATCGTCGAGACCAAGGCCAACGACGTGTCGGCCTTCATCCCGACCAACGTGATCTCCATCACCGACGGCCAGATCTTCCTCGAGACCGACCTGTTCTTCCAGGGCGTGCGGCCGGCCATGAACGCCGGTGTGTCGGTGTCCCGCGTCGGTGGTTCCGCGCAGGTGGCAGGCATGCGTTCGGTGTCCGGCACCGTGCGACTGGACCTGGCCCAGTATCGCGAACTCGAGGCCTTCGCCCAGTTCGGTTCCGACCTGGACGCCGCCTCCCAGCGCCAGATCGCGCGTGGTGAGCGCGTGGTGGAACTGCTCAAGCAGCCCCAGTTCGAGCCCCTCCCGGTCGAGTTGCAGATCGCGTCCGTGTTCGCCGTCACCAGTGGCCGCCTCGACGAGTTGCCGGTCGTGGACCTGCGCCGCTTCGAGACCGACCTGCACGAACACCTCAAGCTCAACCACGGCGAACTGCTCGAGCGCATCGTCACCAACAAGGTTGCCGGTGACGTCGCCGACGACCTGGGTGCCGCCATCGACGAGTTCGCCGAGACCTTCGAGCCATCCGAAACCCAGGAGGTCGTCGAGGACGATCGCAACGAAGGCTGGGACGTCATGGCCGCCCAGGACGACGACGAGTAGACCGAGCACGGTGCCGCGCTGTCGGCACCGCGCCCGGGCACCCGCCCGACCGACCACCACCAGACTGAGATTCGACCGAGGACCCGACGTGGCAGGCAGTGGACAGATCCGCCAGCTGAGGCGACGGATCAAGACCGTGAAGAGCACGCAGAAGATCACGCGTGCCATGGAGATGATCGCGGCCTCGCGCATCCTCAAGGCCCAGCGCCGCGTTGCCGAGGCACGTCCCTACGCCGAACAGATCACCACGATCATCAAGGGCCTGGCGGCGTCCAACTCCACCTCCCAGCACCCGCTGTTGACCACCTGGGAGGACGTCGACCAGATCGGCGTCATCGTGTTGACGTCCGATCGCGGCCTCGCCGGCGCCTACAACGCCAACGTGCTCAAGCGCACCGACGGCCTGATCGACGGCCTCGAGGAGGCCGGCAAGGGTGTCGACATGTACTTGGTGGGCGACAAGGCCGAACAGCACTACAAGTTCCGCGGTCGGGCCATCACCGAGTTCTGGAGCGGCGTCTCCGACCAGCCCGAGTACACCGACGCAGCCGCAATCGCCGAGCGCGTCATCGAGAGGTTCTCCGCCGGTGAGTACGCCGAGGTCCACCTCGTCTACACCGACTTCCAGTCGGCGCTCAACCAGGTGCCCACCCAGATCCAGCTGTTGCCGGTCGACGAGGGCGAGTTCGAAGGTGGCGAGGAGATCCCCGCCGAGTTCGTCTTCGAGCCCAGCCCCGAGGACATCCTCGACCTGCTCATCCCGCGCTACGTCGAGGCCAAGATCTACGCCGGCATGCTGGAGTCTGCAGCCTCCGAACATGCGTCGCGCCAGCGCGCCATGAAGGCGGCGACCGACAATGCCGAGGACGTGATCAACAAGGTCACCCGCGAGATGAACCAGGCCCGCCAGGAGCAGGTCACCACCGAGCTCACCGAGATCGTGGGTGGCGCCGCCGCCCTGTCCGACGGCTGAGCAGCACGCCCACCTCCCCACCACACCCACCACCGATTTTCCACCTACAAGCAGGAGCGAGCGACATGGCCGACACCGCCGTCAACACCTCGACCTCCGTCGGCGAAGGCCGCATCATCCGGGTGACCGGACCGGTCATCGACGTCGAGTTCCCCCCGGGCGACCTGCCCGAGATCAACAACGCCCTGAAGTTCGACCGCGAGGTCGCGGGCGAGACGACGCTGCTGACTGCAGAGGTCGCCCAGCACATCGGCGACCGCCGCGTGCGCGCGATCGTCATGCAGCCCACCGACGGCGTCGTCCGTGGCTCGGCGGTGATGGACACCGGCGCCCCGATCACGGTGCCGGTGGGCGCGTCGACGCTGGGCCACATCTACAACGTGTTGGGCCACCCGCTGGACCTGCCGCCCGACGAGCGCGTCGAGTTCGAGGCCGAGGACCGCTGGCCGATCCACCGCGACCCGCCGGACTTCGACGCCCTCGAGCCCCAGTCGGAGATGTTCGAGACCGGCATCAAGGTCATCGACCTCGTCGAGCCCTACGTGCGCGGTGGCAAGATCGGCATGTTCGGTGGTGCCGGCGTCGGCAAGACCGTCATCATCCAGGAGATGATCTCGCGTGTCGCCGAGAACCACGGTGGTGCCTCGGTGTTCGCCGGCGTGGGGGAGCGCACCCGCGAGGGCAACGACCTGTGGGTGGAGATGACCGAGTCCGGCGTCATCGACAAGACCGCCCTGGTGTTCGGCCAGATGGACGAGCCGCCCGGTGTGCGCCTGCGCGTCGCCCTGTCGGCGCTGACGATGGCCGAGTACTTCCGCGACGAACTGCGCCAGGACGTGTTGCTGTTCGTCGACAACGTCTTCCGGTTCGTCCAGGCCGGTTCCGAGGTCTCGACGCTGCTGGGCCGCATGCCGTCGGCCGTGGGCTACCAGCCGACCCTGTCCAACGAGATGGGCGCCCTGCAGGAGCGCATCACTTCGACAAAGGGCCGCTCCATCACGTCGCTGCAGGCCGTGTACGTCCCTGCCGACGACATCACCGACCCCGCTCCCCACACCACCTTCGCCCACCTCGACGCCCAGACGGTGCTGTCACGCGAGATCGCGTCGCTGGGGATCTACCCGGCGGTCGACCCGCTGGACTCGACGTCGCGGATCCTGGACCCCCAGGTCGTCGGCCAGGAGCACTACGACGTCGCGACCGGTGTCCAGGAGGTCCTGCAGCGCTACAAGGACCTGCAGGACATCATCGCCATCCTGGGCATCGACGAGTTGTCGGAAGAGGACAAGGTCACCGTCTCTCGCGCCCGCAAGGCACGCCAGTTCTTCTCGCAGAACTTCAACGTCGCCGAACAGTTCACCGGCAACCCCGGTGTCTACGTGCCCATCAAGGACACCATCCAGAGCTTCAAGGCCCTGATCGACGGTGACCTCGACGACGTGCCGGAGCAGGCGTTCTCCTACGCGGCCGGCGTGGAGGACGTGCAGCGTCGCGCCTCCGAGATGGACAACTGAGCATGGCGGACCCGACCTTCCACGTGGAAATCGTCTCGGCCGAGAAGTCGCTGCTCTCGGTCGAGGCAACGGCGGTGTTCGCCCGCTCGCTCGAAGGCGAGATCGGGATCCTGCCGGGTCACCAGCCCGCCCTGCTCGCGCTGGACATCGCACCGCTGACGGTCGTGTCCGTGGACGAGGGCACCATCCCGGTGGCCGTCCACAATGGGTTCCTGTACTACAGCGACGACGAGTTGGTCGTGTTGGCCGACATCGCCGAGTTGGCGTCCGACATCGACCCCGATCGTGCCCGCGCCGAACGTGAGCGCCTGGAGCGTGAGGAGGATCGCGAGGAAGCCATCGTCGACGCCTCCTTCAAGCGCCAGTCAGTGCGACTGTCGCTGGTCGAGTGACCGACGGGTCCAGCACCACTGGCGAGACCTCCCTGCAGGCCGGGGAGGTCTTGTCCGTGACGGGCGGCAACCCGCTGTCGGGGACCGTGCGCGTGCCCGGGGCCAAGAACTCCGCCCTCAAACTCATCGCAGCGTCGCTGCTGACCGACGCGGTGGTGGAGTTGCACGACATGCCGGCGATCTCCGACGTCCCGGTGATGGCCAGGTTGGTGCGCAGCGTGGGGGCGACGGCCGAGTTCGCCGGGTCGACGTTGCGGCTGCAGGCCGCGGGCGAGGTCAACTGGCAGCCCGATCGGGACCTGATGGCCGCGATCCGGGCGTCGACCGCCATGCTGGGCGCCCTGGTCGGCAGGACTCGGAAGGCACGCCTGGTCAGCCCGGGCGGCGACAAGATCGGCAAACGCGCCATCGACCTGCACCTGATGGGGCTGGAGGAGATGGGGGCCCACATCGAGCATGGAGAGGGCTTCATCGACGTCATCGCCCCCGACCTGCACGGTGCGCGCATCACGTTGGAGTATGCGTCGGTCGGCGCCACCGAGAACCTCGTCATGGCCGCGACGTTGGCCGACGGCGTGACCGTGATCGACAATGCCGCCCGCGAACCCGAGATCCAGGACCTGTGCCGCATGCTGGTGGCCATGGGTGCCACCATCGACGGCATCGGGACCTCGACCGTGACCATCCACGGCACCGATCGTCTCGAGGGCGTCACCTGGACGGTCGTGCCCGATCGCATCGAGGCCGGTACGTGGATGGTGGCCGCCGCCGTCACGCACGGTGACGTCCGGGTCGACAACGTGCGTCCCGGCCACCACGAAATGCTCCTGCGGGTGCTGGAACGGGCCGGCGTCGGCGTCACGACGGAACGCAACGCCGTGGTCGTGACGGCCGACGAACTGCACGCGACACGCATCATCACGCTGCCCTACCCGGGCCTGCCCACCGACATGATGCCGCAACTGCTGGTGCTGCTGACCCAGGCGATCGGTGCGAGCCAGTGCACCGAGAACGTGTTCGAGTCGCGCTACTCGTTCGTCGGCGAGTTGCAGCGCATGGGCGCGGACATCACCGTGGAAGGTCACCACGCCGTGGTGCGGGGACCGTCACGCCTGCACGGTGCCCACATCGACGCCCTCGACATCCGCGCCGGTGCGGCCGGTGCGATCGCCGGCCTGGTCGCCGACGGCACCACGATCGTGCATGACATCCACCACCTCGACCGCGGCTATGCTGGCTTTGCGGAACGCATGCAGGCCCTGGGGGGCAACGTGCGGCGCCTGCCTGCCGCCGAGATCGGCTCGCCCAATGGTTGACCCCACGCGAGATGCTGCCGGCGAATCACCGCCAGGGCCGCCGTCGGCCCCGCCACCGCCGCCACCTGCGCCACCCACCGACGGGTCGGCGCCCACGCGGCGATCGGGACGCGAGTCAGCATCGCAGTCGGCCGGGCAGTCGGGACCGCGGGCGCCACGGCCGCCGGACCGGGGATCGTGGTTGGCCCAGCCGGGCGACCCGCCGTGGCCGCCGCTGGCCCATCCCCACACTGCCGGGGATCCCGACAAGGCCTTCGATTCCCGGGTCACCATGCTCGATGCCCTGGCGATGCTGGTCTGGGGGATCATGGGCCAGGTCGTGGTGGTGGCCATTGCCGCCGGCATCGGCGTCGATCTCGAGTCGACACGGGCAACCGCACTGCTGACCATCGCGATGCAGGCCGTCGTCCTGGCGGGGATCCTGATCTTCCTGCGATGGCGTCGTGTGTCGCTGTGGCGCGTCCTGGGTCCGGTGCGGCCGCGATGGACGCACATCCCCATCGGCATCGGGCTGGGACTGGTGGGCGTGCTGCTGGTGCTGGTCGCCTCGGCCCTGATCACCTCGTTGTTCCCGGACGTGCAACCTCCCAGCCAGGCCCTCCTCGAAATCCTCGGGACCGACGTGGTGACCACGGTCGCCGTCGTCGTGGCGGCCGCAGTCATGGCGCCGCTGGTCGAGGAGATCCAGTACCGATCGTTGCTGTTCCAGTCGACGCGCTCGCGGGTCGGCCTGCCGGGTGCGATGGTGCTGTCCTCGCTGGTGTTCGTCGGCGCCCACGTGGAGGTGTGGGGGTCCCTGCCGGCCCTGGGCGGCCTGCTCGTGCTGGCCCTGTGGCTCGCGGCGATCTTCCACCAGACCGGCACCCTGGTCGTGCCCATCGTCGCGCATGCGAGCTTCAACGCGGCCATGCTCGGGCTCTCGCTGGCGTTGCCATCGGAACTCACCAGCGTGTGACGCCACCGGCGTGGTGCCGACGCCCCTTTCGCCGGTGGCGGGCGCGTTCACCGCCGCGGCGAGGGGCCTATCCTGCAGGGGTCCGGGACCCAGCATGGGGTCCACGTCTGCAAAGGGCTGGATTCGTGACCTCGAGCACCGAGCGAGTCGGCGTCGTCGGTTGCGGGAGCATGGGTGCCGGCATCGCGGAGATCGTTGCCCGCAACGGGCTGCAGGTGCGGTTCGTCGAGATCGACGAGGAGGCTGTCGAGGCCGGGTTCTCGCGCATTCGCCGATCGCTGGATCGCCAGGTGCGTCGTGAGCGCCTGAGCGCTGAGCAGGCCGAGGAGATCGCCGCCCGCATCGACGGTTCGGCCGATTGGACCGTGCTGGGTGATGCAGACCTGGTCGTGGAGGCCGTGC
>DATFMD010000199.1:0-11156 GCA_035267125.1 Nitriliruptoraceae bacterium
CCCCGGCCGGGCGTGGTGTCGGTGGTCATTGGCGAGGCCTGGTCTGAGGTGGTGGTCGCTGCTCCGGCGAACCGGATGCAGACCCGATTCCGGGACACTGGTCGTGGAGGTCGAGTGAACCGGCATCGACCGGTGCGCGCACGACCGGCCTGCCGGCGTCACAGTCGTCGGGCATCCTGCTGTCCGAGTGGTCCATCGGCGCCGGGACCGGCGCCACGCCCCACCATCGCCTCATCAGCCCACGCCATCAGCCCACAGCGTCACCATGCTCCGTCAGCTCACTCCGTGACCATGCTCCGTCAGGAACTCCATGCCATCCACGACGTCGACCACGACTGCTGCAGCCGGCGAGCTGCTGGTGCAGTTGGCCGGGAAGGACGCGACGTTGCGCCAGGACCAGGGCGAGGCCATCGCCGCACTGGTCGACGACCACGCTCGGGTCCTGCTGGTCCAGCGGACCGGGTGGGGCAAGTCCGCCGTGTACTGGATCGCCACCGCGCTGCGACGTCGCGACGGGCATGGTCCGACGCTGGTCGTCTCGCCCCTGCTCGCCCTGATGCGCGACCAGGTGGCCGCCGCACGACGCCTCGGCCTGGCAGCCGAGACCGTCAACTCGAGCAACGTCGACGACTGGGACCGGATCATGGCCCAGCTCGACGACGACGCGATCGACGTCCTGCTGATCTCGCCGGAGCGACTCAACGCGCCCACGTTCCGGGGGCGCCTTGCCGAGCTGGCGCCACGTGTGGGGCTCCTGGTGGTCGACGAGGCCCACTGCATCTCGGACTGGGGCCATGACTTCCGACCCGACTATCGCCGCATCGGTGACCTGTTGGCCGACCTGTCCCCCGCCACCCCGGTGCTGGCGTGCACGGCCACGGCCAACGACCGCGTGACTGCCGACGTCGCCGCACAACTCGGCGCCGATGCGCCATCCGCCACCGGCCACACGGTCACCCTGCGCGGCACGCTGGGTCGCGACTCGCTGCGCCTGGCAGTCGTGCGCCTGGACCGCGGCGAGCAGCGCCTGGCCTGGCTGGACGCGTTCGTGCGGCGGCATCGTCCCTCCCACGGACGCGCCGGCATCGTCTACACCCTCACGGTGGCCGACGCCGAACGGGTTGCCGCCTTCCTGTCGGGCCAGGGCCTGGAGGCGGTTGCCTACACCTCCAACGTGGACCCCGACCAACGCCGCGAGATCGAGGATCGACTCCTGGCCAACGACGTCGACGTGGTGGTGTCGACCTCGGCCCTGGGCATGGGCTATGACAAGCCCGACCTGGCCTTCGTCGTCCACCTGGGGGCACCGTCGTCGCCCGTGTCGTGGTACCAGCAGGTCGGTCGTGCCGGTCGTGCCATCGACACCGCCGAGGTCGTGTTGCTGCCGACCGGCAAGGACGAGGCCATCTGGCGGCACTTCGACCTGGCCGGCCTGCCCAATGCCGACGAGGTCGCCGACCTGCTCGCCGCGCTCGACGACGGTGCCTCCTCGGTGCCGCAACTCGAGCGAGCGGTGAACATGCGCCGATCACGGCTGCAGTTGCTGCTCAAGGTGCTGGACGTCGACGGTGCGGTCGAGAAGGTCGGATCGGCCTGGCAGCGCACGGGAACGACGTGGGAACTCGACCAGGAGCACTACCGGCGCCTCGCCCAGTTGCGCCGACGCGAACACGACATCATGCGGGCGTTCGTGGCGGGATCGGAAACGCCGGCCGACTCCGGCTGCCTGATGCAGTCCCTGGCTGCCGTCCTGGACGACCCCCAGGCACGACCATGTGGACGCTGCCAGGGGTGCACGGGGTGGGAACCCGACGTCGTCATCGATCCCGACACCGTGACCGCTGCACGCGAACACCTGCGGACGCGCGACGTCGTCGTCGGCCAGCGGCGCATGTGGCCGTCGGGACTCGACGAGGTCAAGGGCCGCATCAAGGCCGGGCACGGCGCACTGCAGGGACGGGCGCTGGCAGGCGGCGACGGCTCCGGATGGGACGAGGTCGTGGATCGCCTGCTGGCGTCGGTCGGCGCGGACGGCACCGAAGGTCCCGACGACGATGCATTGGACGAGGTGGTCGACGGACTGACGAAGGTGTTGGCCAGGTGGTCGTGGGCGCGGCGACCGGTGGCATTCGTGCCGATCCCGTCGCGCCGACTCGGGAGGCTGGCAGGCATCGTCGCGCATCGCCTCGGAACGCTGGGTCGCCTGCCCGTCGTCGAGGCGCTGGTTGCCGCCGACGTCCCACCCCAGGCAACCATGGCCAACTCGCCGCACAAGGCGGCCAACGCCCTGGCCGGAATCCGCGTCGACGACGAAGCGGTCACGACCCTGCCGGACGGACCGGTCGTGCTCGTCGACTGCGTGACCGACTCCGGGTGGACACTGGTGGCCGCGGCCCATCGCCTCACCGACCCCGACGCCCGTGACGTCCTCCCCCTGGTGCTGACCACCGGCCCATGACCCGCCCACGCGACGTGGGGCACACTGCACGAACAACCCGTGCGGAAGGCTGGCCATGGAACAGGACTCGGTGGCCGCTCCCGGCCTGTTGGAGGTTGCCCAGACCCGTTGGGACCTCGAACGAGAGCCGGTCGTCACGTGGGATCGGGATGGTCGACGATTCTTCCTGGCCGACCCCGGCGGCGACGAGCGCATCCAACTCGCCGGGTTTCCGTCGCCCGTGGGCGATCCCAGGTCGGTCGCCACGGCCCTGGCCGACACGCTGGCGTCGTGTGACTTCCCACCCACCGACGACCATGCGTCCGTCCCGCGTGTCACGGCGGCACTGGCAGCCGCGGGCCACCGCGATCTCGCCGACCTCGTCACGGCCCCCGAGACCTCGGCTGGGGCCCAGCCGACTCGTCCATCGGAATCCCCATGACGGCCACCGGACCCAATCGCTGGTCAGAGATCGCCGGGGACGACGGCGGCGAGGACTACGCCGCCAGGCTGGAGGCGTCGGCGACACAGGCTGCAGCCGCGGGCGAGGACGTCCACGGTGAGGCCAACCTCGTCGCCCGACTGGCGCCGACTGGTGGCCGCATCCTCGACGCCGGGTGTGGCACGGGCCGGGTCGCCGTCGAACTGGACCGACGAGGCTTCGACGTCGTCGGGGTCGATGTGGACACGTCGATGCTGCGCGTCGCCCGCCGGCACGCTCCCCAGGTGCAGTGGGTGGAGGCGGACCTCGCCGACCTGGACAGCACCCATCTGGACCCGGCGGGTCTCGACCCGACAGCGTCGCGATCGGATGCGTCATCGCGCGCCAGTGCCGCCGACGACGCCGACGACGCCGACGGCGCGACGCCACCGCGGTCGCGCGACCGATTCGACGTGGTGGTGGCTGCCGGCAACGTGGTCCCCCTGATGGCGCCGGGCACGCACGCCACGGCGATCGCGGCGATGGCCCGTCTTCTCGTCCCCGACGGCCTGTTGATCACCGGTTTCGGCCTCGACGTCGCCCATCTCCCGCTCGACGACGCGCCCGTCACGCTGGCCGACTACGACCAATGGTGCACGGCTGCCGGACTGCACCTGCACGGGCGGTGGTCGACCTGGGACCGCGATCCGTTCGACGACGGCGGCTACGCGGTCAACATGCACACCAGGACCTGACTGCTCGTATCACCACGACTTCGCAACGCTCCCACACGGCGAACCCAACCTTCTCTCCACTCGCCGGGGGCCGTCGAAATGTCGAACACCACTGCTGTCGCATCCATCGATCTCACTGCCGTGAGCTTCGCATCGATCACTGCCGCAGGCACCGACCTGCGCGCCCAGGATCCCACCCTCGACGACCTCGGGCCCGCCATGGGTGCGGCCCTCGATCTGTCGCCGACGCGCGCCCATCGACTCGTGCGGGGCCTGGTCGAGACCGCTGCCGACGTCGACCAGTCCGCCACGGAGGTCGGCGCGCTGGTCGAATGGTCAGCCCGCGAGGGCAGCGACCAACGCCGGGTCGTCATCGACGCGATGCGCACCAGCGGCGGCGACGTGCTGCTGGTGGACCGGGTGTCGCGCCTGCCCCGCACCGAGGCGCGTCCGTTCCTGGCCGAGTACCTGGATGCTGGCGGGCGACGCCGCGACATCGCCACCTGGCTGGCCACCGTCGGGGGCGTCCTGCGCGAGCACGGTCGGCTCGACGACGACCACTCGGGAGCCGTCATCGACTGGATCGCCGACGCCGCCGAGGATGTCGTGGACGCCATCGGCGAAGCGGTCGAAACCGTGGTCGACGCCCTGATCGAGGCCGGTGAGACCATCGCCGACGTCATCAGCGAGATCGTCGACTTCACGCGAGAGCAGATGGAGAACCTGGTCGAGGCACTGGTCGCAGCGGGCGAGACCATCGCGAACCTGGTCGTCGAGGCGGCCAACGCCACGGTGGCGGTGTTCAAGAAGACCATCAAGGCCCTCGTCGACATCGGCACCACGATTGCCGAGGTCCTGGTCGACGTGGTGAACGAAGCCGTCGACCTGTTGGGCGAAGCCATCAACGCCTTGCGCGAGATCGGACGGTCGTTCGTGTCGATCATCCGAGAAGCCGCGGAACTCGTCGCCGGCGCCTTCCAACAGGTGGTCGCCACGCTGCTCGACATCGGCCGGGCCGTGGTCGACATCATCGGCGACGCCATCGCGGCGGCGGGCGCGGTCCTGGTCGCCACGGTCCGAGCACTGATCGACATCGGCCGCACCATCGCAACGCTCATCACCGACGTCGTGACCGGACGAGTCAGCCTGCTGGACGCACTGGCCCAGGCCCTTCGCGACATCGGCACCAGCGTCACCACGCTGCTGGACGAGGCCCGCAACGCCGTCGCCGGGGCGGTCCGCTCGATCGCGGCGTCGCTGGCCCGCATCGGCGAGGCCGTCGTCGACCTGGCCACGTGGGCAGCCAATGCGGCCGTCGAGTTCGCTCGCGAGGTCGTGCGCGCGCTGATCGAGGTTGGCAACTCGATCGCCCAGTTGGTCACCGCCGTGGCCCAGTCGGCGCTGTCGGTCATGCGCACCATCATCGACGGCTTCTACGCCATCGGCCGCACCTTCGCCCAACTGCTGGCAGACCTGGCGGACATCGCCTCCGACCTGCTCGCCAAGGTGTTGGAGGCCGCCTTCGAACTGGGCGCCACGCTCGTCGAGTTCGTGGCCGAGACCATCAAGGACACCTACGCCGGTGCCAAGCGCCTGGTCGAGGCCGCGCTGGAGGCCGGGGCCGCACTCGCCGACCTGCTGGTCGAAGCCGCACGCGGCACCTACTTCCACCTGCGCCGCATGGTGTTCAGCGTGCTCGACGCAGTCGGCCTGGGTGAGGTGTTCGACTGGGCCCTGTCCCAACTCGAAGCCGGCGTGTCGGCGGTGTTCCGCGAGGTCGTGCTGGCCGTGCGGTTCGCCGGCGGGGTCCTGACCGACGCCCTCGACTGGGCCGTCGACCAGACCGAGCAGGCCTTCGAGGCCCTCGTGGACGCCTGGGAATCGGTCGGCGAGAGCCTGGTCGACCTGTACGAGTGGGCGTCGCAGTTGGCCAGCGACGTCGTCGACGAGGTGTGGGAACGACTCGGCCGCATCACGAACCGACTGCGCAACTCCGTCACCTACGTCCTCAACTACCTCGAGAACGACTTCCTGCCCGGAGTGCGACGCTTCGTGGCCGGGCTCGTGGAGGCGGGCTACGCGCTGGCCGACCTGCTGGTGCGCGTCCTGCACCGCAGCGCCCAGTTCGTGGCCGAGGTCGTCGCCGAACTGCTCGAAGCCGGCGTCACCCTTGCCGCCCTGTTGGCCGCGGCCGCGATCGAGGGCGATGTCGACGCCATGCTCGCCGCGGTCCGCGATCTCGACTCGACCTGGGACGACATCATGCAGGCGGCCGACGAGGCCGGGGAGGACATCGCCGCCGACGTGGCCCGGGCCGCCGAAGCCCTGGGCGAGGCGCTCGACGAGATGCTGGACGCTGCCTGGGAGGTGGGCGGTGGCCTGTTCGGACTGATCGTGTCCGAACTGATGAACCTGATCGCCACCTACCGGCCACTCACCGACACCGAGAAGGAGGAGGCAGAGCGGGTGTTCGAGGACGCGATCGACCTGGACGTCGTGTCGATCAGCCAGGAATCGCTGGACAACACGATCATCTTCGAGATCCAGGCCGCCTTCCAACGCCTGGGCGGCGATGCTCCCAACGCTCGCGCCTTCGTGACCGGCACGCTGATCAACATGCGCGCCGACCAGGGCATCGACATGGAGACGCTCGTCCACGAACTGACCCACGTGTGGCAGAACTTCGAGGTCGGACCGATCTACCTCAGCGAAGCCATCCACGCCCAGGCCACCAACCCGGATGCCTACAACTACGGCTACACCGACGACGAGACCGGCGCCGGCGCCGAGGGGCCGACGGGAGGTCTGCAGGCCGCCGGCGGCGACTTCGAGGCGTTCAACCGCGAACAGCAGGGACAGATCATGCAGCACTACTACCGCCGACGCTTCGTCGAGACACCCGCGCTCGACACCGCCGACTGGCAGCCCTACGTCGACGTGGTGCGTGCAGCATGAGCGCCGCGGTGCAGGTCCTCGTCGACGGCGGTGGTGACGACACCGAATCCGCGGAGTCAGCGCGCACCACGGCGGCCCGAGCGGTCGCGGCAACAGCGGCCGAGCCGCGGCCCGTGGACGTCCTCGACGGCGCCGACGGCCCCCGCCACGATCCCTACGGGCTGGCGCGCCGACTGCCCGCCGTGGATGCCGACGCCGTGGTCCTGGTGGCCCCACGCCGCCGCGGGCCGCGCCGCCTGGCACCCGGTCCCGTGGTCGATGGCCGCCCGGTCGCGCTGGTGCAGGCAGACGGACCCGATGACCTCGCCCGGACGTTGCTGGCACCGGACCCTCACGCGCCGTGGGTCGTCGCCGCGATGGCCAAGAACGTCTTCCTCGAACCAACCGAGCACTGGGCTGCCACGCTCCGCGCCGGCGGCCACGACGTCGTCGACCTGCGCGCCGACCGCGCCCGACGAGACGACCTGGTGGCGGGGCTGCGGGCAGGTCCTCGGGTCGTGCTCTATGCCGGCCACGGCCGTCCGAGAGGCTGGGCCGGCTACCAGGCGTTGCGGTTCCACCACTTGGCGTCCGACCGCGGTGCCCACCGCGATCCGGTGACCGACGTGGCGGCGGTCATCGGGGACGCGGCACCCGTGCGCGCCGCGGGATTGGTGATCGCGTTCGCCTGCGACACGCTCGGACGGGCGCACAACCAATGGCCGTTCGGCGTGCGCCTGGTCGAGTCGGGCATGGTTCGCGCCTACCTCGGTCCCGCGAGCGCCGTCCTGACCGCCGACGCCCGCGCGCTCGCCGATGTGGTGGTCGACATCCTGGCCCATGACCACCCGCGGACCGTCACCGACCTGGTCGTGGCCGTGGATCGCGTCGTCGCCGGCCGAGGCCATGCCGCCGCCCGTCGCGCCTGGCAGACCTTTCGACTGGTCGGCGCCCCCGACACGTGCATCACCTGACCGAGCGTTCGCGTCTTCCCCGTCCGTGTTCGCCCCGGCATGCGGACCGTTGCGCCTCGGTCGAGACGCGTGGGCAGGACGGCCAGGTCAGTCCGAACGGACCCAGGGCGGGGCGGGTGCGTCGATGCGTTCGAGCCCTGACGGCACGGGGCCGAAGCGGTCGTCGTCGTGCGCCTGCCAGTCGCGCCAGGCGGCCGTGATCTCGTCGCGATCACGTGCGACGAAGTTCCACCACATCACGACCGGGTCGTCCATCGGCATGCCCCCGAGCAGCAGCACCGTCGCGCCGACATCGTTCGCCTCGAGGGGCAACGCGTCCGGTCCCGGAGGAACGGCAGCCAGCCAGCCGTGCTCGACGACGTCCTCACCCACCTTCACCCGGTTGTCCAGCGGCACGACGGCGTGCTCGAAGCCCGGATCGATGGGCAGCATCGTTTGGCCCGGCCGCAGCGACACCTGGGCGCCCACGAGCGGGGTGTCGGCGCGCGCCGTCGACGTTGCGCCGGCCAGCGTGCCAAGCAGCACCGACCCGGTCGCCCCGGCCACCTCGAACTGCGGCAACTCGGCGTGGTGTTCGAAGGCGTTGGCCCCGTGCCGGGTCTCCTCTGGCTGGGCGATCCAGAGCTGGACGCCGCGCAGCGGTTCCGGTGCCCCCAGTTCGGCATGGGCGATGCCGTGGCCGGCGGTCATGAGGTTGAGTTGGCCGGGGCGGATCGCCTGCTCCGTTCCCAGGGAGTCGGTGTGCACGGCCTCGCCGTCGAGCAGCCATGTCACCGTTGCCAGGCCGATGTGGGGATGCGGACCGACCTCCATGGGGTCGGGCTCGAGCTCGTCCCCGGGCAGCATCAGGTCCGTGAAGCACCAGGCCCCGACCGTGCGCCGCCGTTTCGTGGGCAGCACCCGGACGATCCCCATGCCCCCGACCTCGGCTGGGCGACCTTCGCGCACCTCGACCTCGCCAAGCACGTCCCGGCAGTCCCTGGCATCCCACTCCCGGACCGGTCCACTCATCGCAACTCCATCCCTCGAGACAAGGCAACTCCCCACCAGTGTGCTGCACGTGAGGGACCCCGTCGAGTGGTCCGGCCCCACCGTGAAACGACGAGCGAGGATCGGTGGAGGGAATGCGGCAGTGACCGAGGAGGACGCCAGGCGCAGCAGGTCCCGGTAACGGCGTCGTAACGGTGATGTGGGAAGTTGATGGTCTTCGAAGGGGCAGGGGCGGCCATGGAGGCGACCGGGCCACAGAAGGTGCTGGCCCGATCGCTGGTCGCGGCCACACTCCTGGCGACCGTGGCCGCCGGACTGCTCGAACGCGGCGGTCCGGCCCCCGTCGGCGCCTTCTTCATCCTTCTGTTCGGTCTCGGGATGCTTGCAACCGCCGGCCTCGGTCTCCTGCTGGTGATCCGCAAGGGCCACCCGATCGGCTGGATGTTCCTGACGCTGGCACTGCTGCAGGTCCTGCTCCTGTTCTTCGCCGTCTACTCCACGTACGGCGCCAGTCCCGAGCAACTCGGGACGCTGCCCGGTGCGGACGTCGCGGCATGGGCGACCGACCAGCTCTGGCTGTTCACCCTCGCGCTCAGTGCGATCTTCATTCCCCTCGTCTTCCCCGATGGCCATTTGCCATCCCCCCGGTGGCGCCACGTCCTGCGTCTGGCGATCCTGGCGACCGTCCTCGCCTGGTTGCCCATCGCGCTCGAGGAGACCCTGTTCGGCCATCCCGACGTGCCGGCACCCCTGGCGGCCCTCGCGTTGCCAGACGCGGTCGATGCCACGATGTACATCGTCAGCAGCGTGCTCGCGATCGTCGGACTCGCCGCAGCGTTTGCCTCACCGATCGTGCGATGGCGGCGGGGCAATGCGGTCGAGCGCCAGCAGCTGAAGTGGCTGTTCGCTGCGGTCATCCAACTCGTCACCACGCAGGTGGTGGTCAGCATCATTGGCTTCGAGGGCCCCCTCGCCGACGTGCTGGCGCTTGTTTCGGTGATCGCACTGCCCGCGGCTGTCGCTGCCGCGATCATGCGCTACCGATTGTTCGACATCGATCAGCTGTTCCGACGCACGGTCGGGTACGTGCTTTCCCTCGGCGTGCTCGCCGGCATCTACGTCTCCCTCGTGCTGGCCATCTCACTCCTCGTCCCAGCCGCCCGTGACTCCAGGATCTCGGTGGTCCTGGTCACGCTCGTGGCGGTCGCGTCATTCCGGCCGATCCACGAGCGCATCAAGCGCACCATCGACCGACGGTTCAACCGCCGGGTCTACGACGCAGATGCGTTGGTTGGCCGACTGCACCAATCACTCCAGGACCAGGTCGACGTCGATGCCATCGTGGACGATCTGATCAGGACGATCTCGACGGCGCTGGAACCCGAGACCGTCTCGGTGTTCGTCAAGGAACGTGTCTGACGCGTCCCGGAGCGCGTCAGCCCCTGGCCGCGCTGCTGCGTGAGCCGCTGGAACGCCATCGTCATCGCCTGATCTGGGCTGTCCGCATGGCACTCCCCTGAGCGGTCCCCGCGAACGCCGCCACCTCGTTCTCCACAATGTGTCATCACGTGCGATTCCAATGGTCGATGTGTCACACCCTCTCCGTATCTTCGTCCCATGTCAGCCACTGTTGAAGCCGCCAGCCGCCACCACGACGTCGAGCCCGACGTGGATCGGACCGGCGCCCACCTCCGTGAACTGGCCCGACTCGTGGAGCAGCGGGATCGCGTGATGGGCAGGGCCGCGCACCTCCTCGTCACCCTCCAGACCGCCGACGACCTCCATGAGCGCCTTGGCGGCATGACCCTGCAGGTCTGGCTCGAACACGTTGGCCGTGTCCCGGGCGCAGACGCTCGGGCACTGCTGGGCGTCGTGGACGTCCTGCGACACATGCCGTCGGTCCTGACCGGCCTACGCGATCGCTGGCTTTCATGGGGCCAGGTGGCGGCCATCTGCCGGGCTGCCCGTCGGCTCCGCGTCGACTCGCTGGGCGAACTCGATGACCTCGTGTCGACGGCGATGGTGGACATGGCCCGTTTCGAACCCGACGCCATCGTCTCGGACGTGTGGGACTGGGTCGACCGCCGACGTCCTTCCCGCCTCGAGCGCGACCACGCCGCCCGCGACCGAGCGGACTTCCTGGCGCTGCAGCCCCGCCTGACGGGTGGCGGATCGCTGTACGGGGAACTGGGCGCCACCTCCTTCGGCATCGTGGCCGAACGACTGTCCCCGGCGGAACCTCCCACGGCCCCGGTCGCCGACCTCGAAGTGGACGACCTCGACGACGACACCGTCAGTCGGCTGTACGACACGATGGACGACGCGGCGAGCGCCCACACTCGGGACCACGGTGCGGCCACGGCCCAACGGCTGGTCGCGCTCTGCTCGACCGAGCCGACGGAACGTGGCCAAGGCGGGCCGCGGCGGCCGCTGGTGCTCGCAACGGTCGACATCGACGCCCTGTGCGACGCCTCTCGAACGCCTGCATGGTTGCTGCACACGCTCGCAGGCGGCCGGATGAAACTGGCCGCCACGGCACTCCAGCGGCTCGTGGACGAACGCGGCGCGGACGTGCGCGGCATCGTCCTCGACGACTGCGGCCAGGTCGTCGGCGTCGGTCGCCGCACCCACGTCCCCCCTGACTGGCTGCGTCATGCCATCTGGGC
>DATFMD010000200.1:0-6980 GCA_035267125.1 Nitriliruptoraceae bacterium
GTGGGGACCTTCCATGCGTGGTCCGACAGCGCCATCGCCTATCGCCTGGCGCGCCCCGTGGCCCGCCGCATCGCCACCTCACTGTCGGGTCGAATCGCGGTGTCCGAGGCTGCCGCCACCTACCACGCCGCCGCCCTGGGACTGCGACCGGCGGACTTCCAGGTGGTCCCCAACGGCGTGGAGGTCGACCGCTTCGCCAACGCGCGCCCGCTCGACTCGATGCGCGCCTCCACGGCCCTGCTGTTCGTCGGGCGACTCGAGCCCCGCAAGGGCCTTGCCACGCTGGTGTCGGCGTTCGCGATGATCAAGGAGCGTCATCCCGACGTGCGACTGTTCGTGGTCGGGGAGGGCCCACAGCGGGAGGCAGCGCAGGCCGGACTGCCGATGGGGTTGCGGTCCGACGTCGTCTTCCTGGGGCGTGTCGACCACGACGAACTGCCTCGTCTGTACCGGTCCGCCGACCTGTACGTGTCGCCGGCGCTGGGTGGCGAGTCGTTCGGCATCGTGTTGGCCGAGGCCATGGCGGCGGGTGCCACCGTGGTGGCATCCGACATCCCCGGCTACCGGTCCGTGGTCACCGACGGCGTCACCGGCGTGCTGGTGGCACCCGACGATCCCGGTGCGCTCGCGCGGGAACTGTCGGCCTTGCTCGACGACCCGGAGCGGGCACGCGCGCTGGCCCGACGTGGTCGTCGCGATGTTGCGCGGCTCGACTGGTCCGTGGTCGCCGAGCAGGTCAGGGCTGTCTATGTCGCAGCGCTCCGGGATTCCCCGCCTGCGCGGTGATCGGGACGTCGTCCAGTAGCATTCGTCCCGTCGTCGGGGCATTGGAGGCCTTTCGTGGAGTCATGGATCGTGGTGATCGTGGTGGTCGTGGTCGTGCTGGGCGTCGGCGCCTGGCTGGCCGCCAAGTACAACGGGCTCGTGGCGCTGCGCAACCGGGCCGAGCAGGCGTGGGCCGACATCGACGTGATGCTGACCCGTCGCCACGACCTCATCCCGAACCTGGTCGAAACCGTGAAGGGGTACGCATCGCACGAGCGCGACACCCTGGAAGCCGTCATCCAGGCCCGCAACACCGCGGTCTCGGCCACCGGGCCCAGGGACCAGGCGGCCGCGGAGGTGGGGCTGACGGGAGCGCTGCGGCAGTTGTTCGCCGTGGCAGAGGCCTACCCGGACCTCAAGGCGGACCAGAACTTCCGGGAACTGCAGCAGGAACTGACCTCGACCGAGGACGGGATCGCGACGGCGCGTCGCACCTACAACGCAAACGTGCAGGTCTACGACACGGAGCGCGAGCAGTTCCCCACCAACATCATCGCCGGCATCTTCAACTTCGAGGAGATGGAGTACTTCACCGTCGACGACCCGGAATCCCGCGAGCCCGTCAAGGTCGAATTCTGATGGTGACCTGGCCGACCGCGCGCGGCCGTGGGGCGGTGGTCGCGCTGGCGAGTGCCGCGATGGTCCTGGGCGCCTGCGGCGCCCCTGCGGTGCAGGTCACGGCGTCACCCGTGGCCGAGGCCGTGACGTCGATCCCATCGGCCACGACACCCCCACCGTCGCCGTCCACGCCGCCCACGCCAACGCCGACTCCGACGCCCACCCCGCAGCAACGCATGCCGCTGACCGGCGAACCGGTCGACGACGCGCGGCTGGACCAGCCAGTCATGGCGGTCAAGATCGACAACACTCCCGCGGCCTTCCCCCACACGGCCATCGAGCGAGCGGATGTCGTGTACGAGCAGGTCGTGGAGGGTGGGCTCACCCGCCTGGTACCGCTCTTCCACTCCGACATCCCGGACGTGATCGGCCCGATCCGTTCCGCGCGCCTGATGGATGTCGACCTGCTGTCGCCCTTCACCCCGATGCTGGTGTTTGCCGGTGGCCGGCCCGAGGTCGCGTCTGCGCTCGCCGATTCGGGCGCGATCGGCATGGTCAGCGACAGGGGTGGTGCCCCGTTCTTCCGAGATCGGTCACGCAGCTCGCCCCACAACCTGTACGTCGACGGCCCGGCCGTGTACGAGGTCGGGGCCACTCGCGAGGAGGTGGGTCCGGTGAGCACGTCGTTCGAGTTCGGTGATCCGCCCCAGGGCGGTTCGGAACTCGACAGCCTCGACATCGCCATGACCTACTGGCAGACCACGAGTTGGAACTGGGATGCCGAGGACGAGGTCTACCGACGCTTCACGCGTGGTGACCCCTACCAGGTGACCGGAGATGGCCGGGTCGGCGCTGCCAACGTGCTCGTCGTCCTCACCACGGTGTCCCAATTGCGGTCGGGCGATCCGTACATGCAGACCGAGCTCATCGGGGAGGGCGGGGCCGTCCTGCTGCGCGACGGGCGTCGCTACGACATCCGTTGGCGCAAGGCCGACACGGAGTCGCACATGGAGTTCGTGTACGCGGATGGCACGCCGGTTCCCCTCGCCGTGGGTCAGACCTGGGTCCACCTCGCCCCGATCGGCGCCGTGGGCTGACCGGCTGACCTCACCGTGCGTTGCCCGGGCACGGCTCGCGGATCGTGTCGGCACGTTCCGGGCAGGCCATCCCGGTGACGGATGCGGTCCATTCGTGACCCGTCAAGGTGGCCAGTACGCTTCCCCCACATCTCCCCGGGTCCGCAACCCCGCCCCGGTCGTGACAACGCCCCTTCGAGGTCAGCCATGAGCGCATCCACCCCGGCCCCCGACACGGCCACCACCGGCACCACGCGCGTCAAGCGTGGCATGGCCGACATGCTCAAGGGTGGGGTCATCATGGACGTCGTGACGCCGGAGCAGGCTCGGATCGCCGAGGATGCCGGTGCCGTGGCAGTGATGGCGCTCGAGCGTGTTCCCGCCGACATCAGGCGCGACGGCGGCGTCGCCCGCATGTCCGACCCGGACATGATCGACGGCATCGTCGAGACGGTGTCGATTCCGGTCATGGCCAAGGCGCGCATCGGTCACTTCGTCGAGGCCCAGGTGCTGGCCTCGCTGGGCGTGGACTACATCGACGAGTCCGAGGTGTTGACCCCGGCCGACGAGGCCCACCACATCGACAAGTGGCAGTTCGAGGTCCCGTTCGTGTGCGGCGCAACCACCATCGGGGAAGCACTGCGTCGGTTGGGTGAGGGTGCCGCCATGATCCGGTCGAAGGGCGAGGCCGGCACCGGCAACGTGGTGGAGGCAACTCGCCACATGCGTTCCATCGCGGGGGCCATTCGTCGGCTCACGACAATGGACGAGACCGAGCTGTACGCCGTCGCGAAGGAGTGGCGTGCGCCGATCGGGTTGGTCCAGGAGGTGGCCGAGGCCGGTCGCCTGCCTGTCGTCCTGTTCACCGCCGGGGGACTGGCCACCCCCGCGGATGCCGCCATGATGATGCAGTTGGGTGCCGACGGCGTCTTCGTGGGTTCGGGCATCTTCAAGTCGGGCAACCCCGAGGCACGTGCGCGCGCCATCGTCGCGGCCACCACGAACTACGACGACCCGGGCGTCATCGCCGAGGTGTCGCGTGGCCTGGGTGAGGCGATGGTCGGCATCAACCTGGACGACCTGGCCGACAGCGAGCGCTACGCCGGACGCGGGTGGTGAGTACCCGCTCGTGGATGCCGGGTGCACCCCTGGCGTCGCGGCCTGACCGGCATGGTCGTCACTCGCCGCGCACCGACGATGCCGTGGTCGACGACGGGCCGATCGTGGGGGTGCTCGCGCTGCAGGGAGACGTCCACGACCACCTGCAGGTGCTGGCACGTGTCGGTGCCCGCGGCCGTCGAGTGCGACGAGCCAGCCATCTCGAGGGCCTGGCCGGCATCGTCATCCCCGGCGGTGAGTCCACGACCATCGGGAAGTTGCTGCGTCGTTTCGACATGTTGGACCCGTTGCGCACCCACCTGCGGGCTGGCCTGCCCGCGTTCGGGACCTGTGCCGGCATGATCCTGTTGTCACGCGAGCTCGACCAGGACTTCGACCAACCATTGCTGGGTGTGCTGGGAGTGCGCACACGACGCAACGCCTTCGGTCGCCAGATCGACTCGTTCGACGTCGACCTCGACGTCGACGGGATCCCCGGTGGCCCCATGGATGCGTCGTTCATCCGCGCGCCGAAGGTCGTGGCCGTCCTGGACGACGATGTCGAGGTGCTGGCCGCAGTCGCCGGTGACCCGGTCGTCGTGCGCCAGGGCGCGGTGCTGGCCGCGGCCTTCCATCCCGAGGTGACCGGCGACGATCGTCTGCACGCCGCCTTCGTTGCCAGTCTCGCGGCTTCGTGACGAACCGACGGCTGATGTCACACCGACGGCCGTGATCGACGGGTCGTTACCATCTTCATCCACACCTCCAGCAGGACCTACGACAGGACCGTCCATGGCAGGCCACAGCAAGTGGGCCAACATCAAGCACCGCAAGGCGCGCCAGGACAAGGCTCGTGGCAAGACCTTCGGCAAGCTGATCAGGGCGATCGAGTCGTCGGCCCGCGAGGCCGGCACGTCCGACCCCGAGCTCAGTGCATCCCTGGCGTTGGCCGTGCAGAAGGCCAAGGACGCCGATGTCCCCAAGGACACGATCGAGAAGGCGTGCAAGCGTGGTGCCGGTGAACTCGATGACGGCGTCGCCTACGAGTCGGCCACCTACGAGGGCTACGCCCCGGGTGGCGTGGCGGTGCTCGTGGACATCCTGACCGACAATCGCAACCGCACCGCCTCGGACGTGCGCTCCATCTTCAGCAAGGCTGGCGGCTCGTTGTCGGAACCCGGCGCCGTGTCGTTCCTGTTCACGCGGCGCGGGCAGGTCCTGGTGGATGCCGGCACGGGTGACGAGGACGCCGTCATGATGGCCGGTCTGGACGCCGGTCTCGAGGACGTCGAACCCAGTGGTGACACGGTCATCGCATGGTGTGCGCCGACCGACCTGGCCGACCTGCGCAAGGCGTTGGAGGGTGCCGGCCTGGCCGTGGTCGGGGCCGAGGCCCCGATGGTGCCCTCGGTCACGATCCCGTTGGAGGACGCGTCGTCGGCTGGCAAGGTCATCAGGTTGATCGATGCACTCGAGGACAACGACGACGTCCAGGAAGTCTTCGCGAACTTCGACATCGACGATGAACTGATGGAGCAACTGGACACGTGACCGGCCAACGTCGCGGGTCCTTGCCGTTGCGACGGCGGATGCTACGGTGAACATGTGTTCGAGTCGGCGCGGTGCCGATGGCGGCGCACCTCGTCGGTCTGCACGGCCGACACGCCCTGCTCCTGCCCACGACGTTCACCGAAGGCACCTGTCGATGACAACCGCCCCGCGGCCGGCACCACCGGGTCGTGTCACCGGTGACCACGTCGTGCTCGGCATCGACCCGGGTCTGACACGATGTGGCTGGGGCGTGGTCGTGGGCACCCGGGCGCGGCTGCGCCACGTGGCCCACGGGACGTTGCGCACGAGCCCGTCGGACGCCCTCCCGGCCCGACTTGACGCGATCATGTGTGGCCTGGAAGCCGTCCTGGCCGAGCACCGCCCCGTCCTGGTCGGGGTCGAGCGAGTGCTGTTTTCCCGCAACGTGCGCACCGCGATGGCGACCGGACAGGCCGCGGGCGTGGCATTGCTGGCCGGCCATCGGGCGGGCGTCGACGTCGTCGAGCTCACGCCCACCTCGGTCAAGTCGACGGTCGCAGGTCACGGGGACGCGGACAAGGATGCCGTCGCCCGCATGGTGGTGGCGCAGTTGGGCATGGAATCCACGCCGCGCCCGGCCGACGCCGCCGACGCGCTGGCCGTTGCCATGGCGGCCATCCTGCAGTCGGGGCCGATGGCGGCGCCCCGACCGGCCAACACCGGCGCCGGCAACGTCGCGAGCGGCGACTGGGAATCCCACCTGGCGAGTCGGGGGCTGCAAGTCGTGGGTGGTACGACCCCACCAGCACGAACGCCCGGAGGCACGTCGTGATTGCCCATGTTCGTGGCGAGGTCGCCCATCGCGATGCCGAAACCGTCGTCGTCGACGTCGGCGGCATCGGCTGGCGGGTGTACGTGGCCGACCTGGCCGCAGTCCCTCCGGTCGGTGAACCAGTCGTGTTGCACACCTCGATGCAGGTGCGCGAGGACGCCATGGACCTGTACGGGTTCACCGACCGTGATGGCCTGGCCACGTTCGACCTGCTGATCCAGGCCAACGGAGTCGGGCCCAGGCTGGCGCTGGCGGCGCTGCGCACGCATCGGCCCGGGGTGCTGCGCGATGCCATCGCGTTGGGCGACGCCACCACGTTGACAGCCGTGCCGGGGATCGGCAAGAAGGTTGCGCAGCGGTTGATCCTCGAACTCGGCGAGAAGGTCACCTCGGTCGACCTGGGCGGGGGTGGGGGTGCCACGGCCGCGACTGCCACGGCCGACGCCACTGCCATGGGGGAGGCGCAGGAGGCGTTGACCCAACTTGGCTACAGCGCCGTCGAGATCCGGGCAGCCCTGGCCGGCGCGCCTGCCGAGGGTTCCGTCGAGGACCTCGTGCGCCATGCCCTGCGACATGGTGGCGGCAGGTGACGGACCAGACCAGTGACCAGACCAGCGGCCACGCCGACGACATGCTGGCACGGGATCGCCTGCCCGGCGAGGACCGCGTCGACGCCTCGCTGCGGCCACGCCACCTCGACGAGTTCGTGGGACAGCCACGCATCCGTCGCCAGCTCGACCTCGTCATCCGTGGTGCCATCCAACGCGACCTGCCCGTCGACCACGTGCTGCTGTCGGGCCCCCCCGGGCTCGGCAAGACGTCGCTGGCGGCGATCGTCGCCACCGAGGTCGGCGCGATCCTGCGCACGACGTCGGGGCCAGCACTGGAACGGCCGGGCGACCTCGCCGCGATCCTGACCAACCTCGAGGCCGGCGACGTGCTCTTCGTCGACGAGATCCATCGCATGTCACGGCCGGTCGAGGAAGTGCTGTACCCGGCCATGGAGGACTTCCAACTCGACATCATCGTGGGCAAGGGCCCGGCAGCCCGCTCGATCCGGA
>DATFMD010000201.1:0-2279 GCA_035267125.1 Nitriliruptoraceae bacterium
CTCACCGTGCCACGCCTGTCCGCCGATGGCTGGACGTTGCGCATCCACGGGATGGTCGACCGCGAGGTCACGTTCACCTACGACGAACTCCTGGCCATGGACAGCGTGGACGTGCCCATCACCCTCACGTGCGTGAGCAACGAGGTCGGTGGCGGCCTGGTCGGCACCGCCCGCTGGCAGGGCGTTCGCCTTGCAGACGTGCTCGATCGAGCAGGCGTGGCAGACGGCGCGACCCAGTTGGTGGGACGCGCCCACGACGGCTGGACGGCGGGCTTCCCGACCGAGGCTGCCTTCGACCGCGACGCCCTGGTCGCCTGGGGCATGAACGGCGAACCGCTGCCGGCCGCACATGGCTTCCCCCTGCGGCTGGTCACCCCCGGGCTCTACGGCTACGTCTCGGCCACGAAGTGGCTCACCGAGATCGAGGCCACGACCTTCGATGCCTTCGACCAGTACTGGGTGGAGCGTGGCTGGGTGGAGGACGCGCCGATCAAGGTCGCAAGCCGGATCGACACGCCTTCGGGCCTGGCAACGGTCGAGCGAGGTTCCGTGGCCGTGGCAGGAGTGGCCTGGGCGCAGACCCGTGGCATCAGCCGTGTCGAGGTCCGTGTCGATGACGGCGAGTTCCGGGAGGCAGAGCTGGCCGACGAGGTCAGCGCCGACACGTGGCGACAGTGGGTCCTGCGTTGGGACACGACGGCAGTCGAGGCGGGACGCCACCAACTCACCGTGCGGGCAACAGACGGGGATGGCGTGACCCAACCCGAGCAGCGCCAGCCGCCGTTCCCGAGTGGGGCCACCGGATGGCACTCCCTGGCCGTGGTGGTGGCGGACGCCTGAGGGCCAGGGAAGGCCCATGGATGCACCAGTCTTGCCGACTATCGACCAATCCGGACGCAACTGCCGACCGAACCACTGGTCATACCGTGCACAAGGCACGGCCCACGACGCAGGTAGTAGCCCGGTACCTCCGACACAACCCCGCACAGCGCGGGCATCCATCCGCGTCCCCCCACCACCAAGGAACACCACATGCGCCCCACCTTCCGCAAATCCGCAGTCGCCGGCATCGCCGCGCTGGCGCTCGTCCTGACCGCATGCGGGTCAGATGATGACACCGCGACCGACGAGGCCACCACCGAGTCCATGGCGTCCGAGACAATGACCGAGTCCATGGCGTCCGAGACAATGACCGAGGACATGGCGTCCGAGGGCGAGACCATGGCTGCCATGGAACCAATCGGCGACGCCTGTTCGCAGATCCCCGCCGACGGTGACGGCTCCAGTGCCGGCATGGCACAGGATCCGGTTGCCACCGCAGCATCGAACAACCCGCTGCTGTCGACGCTGGTCACCGCCGCCACCGAGGCCGACTTGGTCGACACGCTGAACTCCGCCGAGGCCCTCACGGTCTTCGCCCCGATCGACTCGGCATTCGAGGCGCTGCCAGAGGGCGCCCTGGATGACCTGCTCGCCGACCCCGAAGCGCTTTCCGGTGTCCTGACACTGCACGTGGCCGAGGGCGAGATGGATGCGGCAGCACTGACCGAGGCCGGCACCGTGACCACCCTCAACACTGCTGACCTCGAGTTCGACGGCGAAGCGTTGACGGTCACCTCACCCGGCGGCACCACCGCCAACGTGATCTGCGCCAACGTCGAGACCGCGAACGCGACGGTCCACCTGATCGACGCCGTGCTGCTGCCCGCCGGCTGACACCCGGGCCACAGTGCGATCCATGGCGGGGCCCTTCCGGGCCCCGCCATTCGTGTGCCTCGACACACCGGTCGGGCACCGTGGGGGTGCTCCTGGACCACGGAATCAGCGACGCGGCCACGTGCATGCGTCCACGACCGCTCGAGCACGTGTATCAGGGGCCGTCCGCTGCGCTCTCCATGCATGCCGCGTGGTCGCCATCCCTCGGGAATGGCACCGGGCGGTTCCCGTGCCGGGCACCGGGGGGGACCCGGCACGGGCCGCGGCCACGCCAGGTCACCAGGAGCGCGGGGGGTGCCGAGGCGCGGGGGTGCCGGGGGACGGCAGGTCGTGGCATCGCTGGGGACGATGCTGCGGCCTGCCACAGCCGGACGTGGAACACGTGTTCCGTCGGCCACGGACGCCGCCGCTCGGAACACCGACCGCGGGGGGTCGACGCGACACTGCGGCAGGCGGCCACGCCGAAGGCACGCCCAATACGCTGCACGCACGCTCCCCCACCTCCATCCGCGGACTCAACCCATGACCGACTTCGACGTGACCGATCCCGCCCACTACGACCG
>DATFMD010000202.1:0-6689 GCA_035267125.1 Nitriliruptoraceae bacterium
TCCTCCATGGGGCCGGACTGCTTCTCCACGACGCGCTTGACCTTGCCGAGCTCGTCCATCAGCTCGCGGCGGTTGTGCAGGCGGCCGGCGGTGTCCACGATCAGCACGTCGGCATCCGTTGCGCGTGCCGCCATGTAGCCGTCGTAGGCGACCGAGGCCGGATCGGCTCCCTCGTCCTTGCGCACCAGGCGTGCGTCGGTGCGATCGGCCCACAGCCCCAACTGCTCGGCGGCGGCAGCACGGAACGTGTCGGCCGCGGCCAGCACCACCGAGTTGCCGGCGCGCGACTCGATGGCGGCAAGCTTGCCGATCGTGGTCGTCTTTCCGGTGCCGTTCACCCCGGTCATCATCCAGACGGTCGGTTCGTCGTCGGCGGCCCTGGCCAGGGATCGGTCACCGGTGTCCAGGACGGCGCGCAACTCGTCCTTGAGCAGGGCGACGACGCCGTCGGCGTCGGTGACGCCCTCCTCACGAGCCCGCGTGCGGACCTGGTCCACGACCTCCAGCGACGCCGTGACCCCGACGTCCGAGGCGATCAGCGTTTCCTCCAGGCCCTCCCAGGCCTCGTCGTTGACACCTCGACCGAACAGTTCCGCGACCTGCACGCCCAACACGTTGCGCGTGCGGGCAAGTCGTTGGCGAAACCGCTGGCCCAGCGGGATCGTGTCGGGCTCGGGGGCCCGGGGTGGCGCGGTCGGCGTCGGCGGCTCGGCCACCGCGACGTCGCCACCGGTCTCGTCCGGGCCGGCGTCGCCAGTCGGCGGCCGTTCACGTGTCGCGGTCGTCGTGGTCGCATCGCCGGCAGTGCCACCGCGATCCGGTTCGTCCGGACCACGGCGACCGCGAATCAGGAACCCCGACAGCGTGGTGACGACCACCAGGACGACCGCGCTGATCGCGAGGATGATCTCGATTTCCATGCGAACCTCTTGGCGTGGGCAGGGCGGAAGATGGGCGCCCGACGCCCTGTGAGGCTATCCGTCGCGCCGCTCCCACCACACACCGGGCCGGCGACCGGGTCGGCCCCACCGGCTGTTCACAGCGGCGCGAGGCGGGCCTTGAGCAGGCAGAACTCGTTGCCCTCGGGGTCGGCGAGGACGTGCCACTGCTCCTGACCGGTCTGGCCGATGTCGGCTGGGCGAGCGCCGAGCTCCAGCAGGCGTTCGAGTTCGGCGTCCTGGTCGCGGTCGGTGGCATTGACGTCGATGTGGAGGCGCGGCTTTGCCGGCTCCGGCTCGTCGGTGGGACTCAGGATGATCGTCGGCTGCGGTCCGCCGAATCCCTCTCGTGGCCCGATCTCCAACGACCCGTCGCCCGGCCGATCGAGTACGACGTAGTCCAGCACGTCACACCAGAACCGGGCCAGCATCTCCGGATTGCGGCAGTCGAGGACGAGTTCGCTGATCCGGCATGCCATGTCAGCGGGGCTCGGTCGGGGGTTGGCCGCCATCCCGGGTGGCGTCCAACTGCGTCGTGTCGTCGCCGGGGGTGGTCCCCGCTGCACGGTCCGTCTCGTCCGTCTCGTCCGTCGCGTCCGTCGCGTCGGACGGCTGCCCGGAGTCGAACGGACCCCAGGCGCCCAACCCGATCCCGATGGCCATGCCCACGAGCGGCAGGATGTAGAAGAGCGGCGAGTCCAGTGGAGCCGCCCCGAACGCGAACAACGAACCCGCGCAGAGCAGGCCGAAGACGAAGCCCGCGATCGCGCCGGCGATCGGACGGCCGGAACCCGTGCCCCGATCACGGCCGGCCCAGAGCATGGCGATGCCGGCAATCACGGTCAGCAGCACCAACAACGCCGACTGGGCACTCCAGGGGGAACCTTCCACGGCGATGCGGTAGTCAGCACGGCAGACCGTGTCGCCCTGGACGTGGGTCACCTCCAGCGGTATCGCGCCGGATCCCTGCGGCACCCACGCCGGGACACGGTAGGTCTCGGTGCCCGAGACCTCGACCAGCGTCGTCTCGTTCGACCAGCTCTCGACTTCCCATTCCCCGATCGGGAGGGTGATGACGAGGTCACCCTCGGCAGTCTGTGGCTCGGCTGGTGCCTCGACTCCCAGCGAGGCGGTGTAGTCGACGGTTCCCGACGCCGGGATCTCGATGGTCGTGTCCGCAGCCGAGTCGTCCGCGATCGTGAGGTCGGTGCCCTGGACGGTGACGGACCCCGTGCACGTGCCCTCGACCACCTCGGCCGCACTCGGTGAGGCCGCCAGCACCACCAGCATCCCCGTCGCCAGCATTCCTCCCATCGACCGCAGTCGACGCCGTTTCGAGGTTTCCTGCATCAGGGTTTCCTTCGTGCGCGTGGTTCCGGTGTCACGTGACGCGGACTGTAGTCGGGGCAACCGCGACGTCTGCACATCTGCGACCGGGCGGGCCCGATCCGGCGCCGGGACCTCGGCGCCAGCCGTCAGCCTCAGCCGGCCGCGTCCAGCACGCCGCTGGCCTCGAGTTCGCCCAGGCGCTGCGCGACCACCTTCGTGACGGCATCCGCGCCCATGGTGATGCCGTACAGGACGTCGGCGATCTCCATCGAGCGCTTCTGGTGGGTCACCATGATGATCTGGCTCGACCCCCGGAACGACTCGATGACCTGCAGCAGTCGTTGCAGGTTGACGTCGTCGAGGGCGGCATCGACTTCGTCCAGGACGTAGAACGGGCTGGGTCGCGCCATGAAGATCGCGAACACGAACGCCAGCACGGTCAGGGACCGCTCACCGCCCGACAGCAGCGACAGCCGTGTCACCTTCTTGCCCGGTGGTCGCGCCTCGACCTCGATGCCTGCCGTGAGGGGGTCGTCCTCGCCGACCAGTCGCAGGCGTCCGTGGCCACCCGGGAACACCACCGAGAAGATGCGCTCGAAGGCCTGCTCGATGTCGGTCCAGGCATCCATGAACACGGTGCGGATGCGATCGTCGACCGCGTCGATGACCCCTTCGAGGTCGCGACGCGACTGGCGCAGGTCGTCCACCTGGGCGGCCAGGAAGGCGTGACGCTCCTCGAGGGCCTTGAACTCCTCGAGAGCCAGCGGGTTGACCCGCCCCAGCAGGCCGACCCGACGCACGAGCGTGTCCTCCTGCGCGACCAGGGCATCCCGGTCGGCAGCGGCCGCATCCGGGTGGTCGGCCATCACGTCGTCGACGGTGATCCCGAAGTCGGCACGCAAACGGTCCGTGATCGCCTCGATGCGATGGTCGAGGTCCGCTCGTGCCAGTTCGGCGGCATGCCGCAGTTCCCGCACGTCGGCCAGTCCGGTCTCGGCCTCGCCCAGTTCTGCGCGAGCCTGGGCCAGGTCTGACCGACGCCGACCCAGTCGTGTGCCCAGCGCATCACGTTCGGCGGCGGCATCGACGAGCGTGGCCTGCATGGCCTCCAGGGCGACCTGGCACACCGTCGCCAACTCGCCACACCGGGCAATGTCGCGGCGACGCCGCTCCCGACGGCGCGCGGCAGCGGCGAGTGCGGCCTCCACCTCGGTGGCCTCACTGCGCAACTGGCGGGCCTGTTCGGCCAGGCCGCGAACCTGTTCGGTGACGCGTTCGACGTCGACACGGGCATCCAACTCACGCTCGCGCGCCAGGCCGACCGCCTCGTCGAGTTCGGCGGCCTCCTGCTCGTCGACATCCTCGTCGGCCTGTTCGTCGAACGCCGGTGGGCCACCGCCCCGAAGGCTGGACAACTCGTTGCGATCGACCTCGAGCCCGGCAGTGATCTCGTCGCGATGCGTCGTCACGACCTCCAGTTGCCGGGTGACGGACTGCTGCTCGACGGCCAGGCGTGCGGCGGCATCCCGGGCGCCTTCGGCCTGGGCTGCCAACCGATGGCGGCGATCGGTCGCGTCGGCGTGGGCGTCACGCGCCGCGGCCAGCCGGGCTCGTCCCTGCGTGACCTGCGCCGTGACCGCGTCGACCTGGGACGCCAGGTCGCGTGCCTGCGCCTCGGCCTCGTCTGCCGCGGTCGCCGCCAGCACCGCCGAGGTCACGCCCGTGCTCGCCGCCACGAACCCACGCGGAGACGCCACGTCTCCCGCCGTGGTCGCCACGGTCAGGTGCGGGTGGGCAGCATGCAGGGCAACGGCGTCGCGCCAGTCGTCGATGACCACGGCGTCGCGCACAGCCGTCGCCAGCGCGGCCACGACGGCATCGCCTCGCGGCGTTCCCGCCGACTGCAGGTAGTTCGAGACCGGGACGGCCCCGGCCGCACGGCATGCCGCCCGCGTCGACTCGTCGAGTTCGGGGGGCGGCGCCGCTTCGGCAGCCGCGGCGATGACCGTCACGCCGCCACCTTCACTGCGGCGGATCCAGGCAACCGCTGCGGCGGCAGCAGCCTCGTCGGGCGCGACCACTGCCTCTCCGAGGCTGCCGAGGATCGCGGCAACGGCCGCGCCCACGGACTCGTCGACCCGCACGTGGTCGGCGACCTGGCCAACCAGGTCGACGCCCGATCCGTCGGCTCCGTCCAGCAGCGCCTGCGCACCGTCGCCCTGTTCCGCTGCAGTCGCCCGCAGCGCCTCGGCCCTGGCCACCAACCCCGTGCGTTCGCGTTCGAGGCCGCGTTCGCGTTCGAGCAGGTCGTCCACCGTGGCCTGGGCGGCATCGAGTTCGGCTGTGGCTGCCGCGACGTCCTGTTCGGCCGTCGCGACCGCGTCGTCGAACTGGGCGCGGTCGTCGGCCAGTCGCGACAGGTCGGCCTCGATCGTCGAGCGACGATCCTCCACCTCGGCGCGTTGGGTGCTCGAACGACCCAGTTCGGCCTCCGCCGCCGAGACGCTGCCGGCCAGGGCCGCGACCTGGCCCTCCCAGCGGACGTGGCGCTCGCGTGCCAGCGCCCGCTGCCGAGCGGCGGCCGCCCGCGCCTGCTCGTGCGCGCGCCGACGCGTCTCGGCCTCCCGCCGCCGGGTGCTGGCCTCGTCCAGGCGCGCACGCAACGTGGCCAGTTCCTCGTCCAGTTCCGTGCCGGCGGCGTCGGCACGATCAGCCGCCGCCCGCAATTCGTCGGGGGGGCGCCCGGCCAACGGCTCCTCGACGTGTTCGGTGAGGTGACGTCGGCGGGCCGTCACCAGCTCGGACGTGCCCTGCCAGCGCTCCTTGAGCGAGTTCAGCTGGTGGTAGCGCGTCTGGGCCTGCTCGGCGGCCGGTCCCAACTCGTCGACTTCGGCCTCGGCGTGCGCAACGGCGGCACGCAGGTTCTCGACGACGTGGCGTGACTCGGCTTCCCGCTCCTGGCTGGCCTCGTCGGTGTCGGCGTGTCGGGCGCGTTCGTCCAACAGGCCATCGAGGTCGTGGGCCGCCAGTTCGAGCCGGACCGCCCGCAGTTGGGCCTGGAGGGCCTTGTGGCGGTCGGCCTGTTCCGCCTGGCGCTGCAGCGGCTTGAGTTGGCGTGACAGTTCTCGCAGCACCAACGACAGCTGGTGGATGTGCTCGTCGACCTGTTCGAGCTTGCGGACCGACCGTTCGCGACGGCGGCGGTGCTTGAGGATGCCGGCAGCCTCCTCGATGTAGCGGCGCCGATCCTCGGGACGGGCATTGAGGATCTCGTCGAGTTGGCCCTGGCCCACGATCGTGTGGAGTTCCCGGCCCAGGCCCGTGTCCGACAGCAGTTCCTGCACGTCGAGCGCGCGCACGACCTCGTTGTTGATGCGGTAGGTCCCGCCCCCGTCGCGGTCGATCTCGCGACTGACGCTGACCTCGGTGAACTCCTGGGCCGAATGGGACGTGCCGACACCGCTGTGGCCGAGCACACCCGCGGAGTTGTCGATGGTGATCTCGACCCGAGCCGCCGAGGCGGGACGCCGATCCGGCGAACCTGCGAAGACCACGTCGGTCATGGTGCCGCCGCGGACCTTCGACGGGGACGCCGTGCCCAACACCCACGACAGGGCGTCCACGACGTTGGACTTGCCCGATCCGTTGGGACCAACGATCACCGTGATGCCCGGCTCGACCTCCATCGTCGTCGCGTCGGCGAAGGACTTGAAGCCACGCATCGTGAGGGAGGTCAGGAACACCGGCAGGTCCTCTAGTACTGGGACTGCGGGTCGAAGTAGGTCACGATGCCGTCACCGATTTCCTCCATCACGATCGGCTTCCGCGATCGGAAACTGGGCATGCCCTCACGGGCATAGACCTTCAGGTGCTCGGCGGCTTCACCCTCGTCGTCGGTGATCTCGTCGGGATCGTTGTCGTCCAGCGACGACCCGCGATACTTCATCGCGGCCGCGATCACCTCGTGCATGGCCCGGAACAGGCGCCGGATTTCCTGGGAGGTGAGCGTGTCCGACGGACGATCCCAGCGCAGTCCGGCCTCGTAGAGGATCTCGTCCGAGTAGACGGGACCGATGCCGGCGATGACGTCCTTGTCCATGAAGGCCAACTTCAGGGGCTTGCCAGCCTCGGCCAGCAGGGAGCCGAACTCCATCCAGGTGATGTTGTCGTCGAGCGGGTCGAACGAGTCCGTGGACAGGCCAACGGCGTCGAGCGCGTCCTCGGTGGGCACGACGCCCACGGACACGTCCGGCTCCCGGGACGAGTCCGACAGGTGGATCGCACCGCCGATCGTGAAGGTGACCGCCATGTGGGTGTCGGGACCGGGATCCTCGGTCGCGGTCTCGCGGTGCAGGGATGCCGGGCCGCGGGCATCGATCACCCAGGTCTTGTCCTCGTCGAGGTCGAGGAAGATCGTGCGTC
>DATFMD010000203.1:0-6367 GCA_035267125.1 Nitriliruptoraceae bacterium
GATCCCCGCGACGTGGCCCATGGGGTCCATCGCCAGGGACTGGGCGTTGGACTGCAGGAACGCCTGCGACATCAACACCACCGCCATCGCGGCGACGAGCATCCACAGCGGGGTGACGCCGTCGAACGCAATCGTCGCGACCAACCAGGCCGCGGTGGCGACGACGTAGACCCGCACCACGATGTGCACGAGCCGACGAGCCCCGATGCGTTCGACGACGCGCGAGTTGCCCAGTGACGCGATGGCCATGGTGAACGCCAGTCCACCGAACACGTACGGAAAGGCCGTCTCCAGCCCGTAGATGCCCACGATGACCGGCTCGCTCAGGGCGATCCAGGCGGTGAAGGACGCCGACAACGCCGTCAACGCCAGCAGGTAGCCGACGGTCACGCCATTGGAGAACACGACCTTCATCGTTCCCAGGACCTGCGAGGGCGCCAGGGACCGCACGTCGGCGGGGTCCAGCGTTTCGGGCAGGCGGCGCAGCCACACCAACTCGGCGACCGCGACCAGCGCGATGCCGACGAACAGCCCACGCCACGACGTGAACGACAAGGCAGCGGCACCCAACGAGGGAGCCACGACCGGGACCAGGATGAACACGCTGAAGATCAGCGACATCACCGAGGCCATGCGGTCACCACGGAAGCGATCTCGCACGACCGTCATGGTGGTCGACCGTGCGGCCGAGGCACCGAAGCCCCACAGGAAGCGCAGGACCAGCAGCACCGTCAGCGAGGACACCGCGGCCGACGCCAGTGCCATCACCGCGATCACGACCAGCCCGGCGTTCAACGACACCTTGCGGCCGAAGCGGTCGGCCAGGGGCCCCCACAGCAGCTGCCCGACGGCCATCCCCAGGAAGTAGGTCGTGACGGTGCCGGCGACGTCGGTGGAGGAACTGGCCCCCACGTCGGTGGCCAGGTCCCCCAGTCCCGGCAGCATCAGGTCGATGCCGATGGCGATCAGGCCCATCAGCAGGGACATCATGGCCACGAACTCGACACGCCCGGGCATGCGGCGGTCGTTCGAGCGGTTGGGCTGGGCAGTGGTGGTCGGCGACATGTGGGAATCCGGCGAAGGCGGGAATGCAGGGCAAAGGAGGTGGTGCAAGCAGTGCAATCAGGTGGCACTGCGCTGGCCAACGCCACGCGGCCCCGACATCATTCCCGGGGCGGCAAGGCGGCCTTCACTCCTGGCCGGCGGGGACCTCGATGCGCGGGAACAACACCTCGGCGTCGCCCAGTGGCGTCCCGGCCACGACCTCGGGGCGGTGCCAGCCGCCGTCCTCGACCGGGCCCAGCCCGATCCACCCACGGATGCGTTGCACGCTGAACGGCGTGTAGGGCGCGAAGGCGACCGTGCCGGCGCCGATGGCCTGCAATGCCACCCACAGCGTGGTCGCGGTGCGCTCGCGGTCCACCTTGGCGGTCTTCCACGGCTCGCGGGCGTTGAGGTAGGCGTTGGTGACGCGTGCCACCTCCATCGCCTCCTGCAGAGATGCCCGCAGTTCGACACGCTCGATGGCCTCGGCGGTGGCCACCAGGGCGGCGTCCACGTCCGCCAACAGGGCGTCGTCGACCTCGTCCAGCGGACCCGGCGTCGGCACCGCCCCGTCGAAGTTCCTGGTCGTCATCGTCATGACCCGGTTGACCAGGTTGCCCCAGTCGTTGGCCAACTCCTGGTTCGCGACCGCGACGAGGTCTGCGAAGGTGATGTCGGCGTCGCTGAACTCGGGCAGGTGTCGGGCCACCGCGAAGCGCAGTTGGTCGGCCGAGAACGTGTCGAGGTAGTCGAGCAACGGCGTCCCGATGCCCCGTGACTTCGACGCCTTCTCGCCCTTGAAGGTCACGTACTGGTTGCCGGGGACGTCGGTGGGGAGGTTGAGCTGGCCGTACTCGCGATCGCTGCGGTTGTAGCCCATCAACTGCGCCGGCCAGAAGACGGCGTGGAACGGGATGTTGTCCTTGCCGATGAAGTAGACGGTCTCGGCCTCGTCGTTCCACCAGCGACGCCACGCGTCGGGGTCGTCGGTGCCGGCAGCCCACTCGATCGAGGCGGACAGGTACCCGATGACGGCGTCGAACCAGACATAGATGCGCTTGCCGTCACCCAGCGTGTCGAACTCGGGTGGCAATGGCACCCCCCAGTCGAGGTCGCGCGTGATGGCGCGCCCGTGCAGGCCGCCCACGAACCCTCGCGCCCAGTTGATCACGTGGTTGCGCCAGCCCTCACGATCGTCGAGCCACTCGGCGAGTTCGTCGCCCACCAGTGGCAGGTCGAAGAACCAGTGCTGCGTGCTGCGCAGTTCGGGCTCGGCGTCCGACAGCGTCGAGCGTGGGTCGACGAGGTCAGTCGGATCCAGCGTGCGGCCACAGTTGTCGCACTGGTCGCCGCGGGCATCGCCGAACCCGCAGTGGGGACACGTCCCCTCGACGTAGCGATCGGGCAGGAACCGCTGGACCTGCGGGTCGAAGTACTGCTCACTGGCCTGGGCGGTGATCAGGCCGGCCTCGTGCAGGCCCCGGAAGATCTCCCACGTCACCAGGCGATGGTTGTCCGTGGTCGTGGTCGTGAACAGGTCGAAGTCGACGCCCAGACGTTCCCACTGGTCCAGCATCCGGGGATGGATCTCCTCGACGATCTGGGACGGCGGGATGCCCTCGGCATCGGCCATGACCGTGATCGGCGTGCCGTGGCCGTCGGCACCGGACACCATCAGCACGTCGTTGCCGCTGATGCGGTGGAAGCGCGCATAGATGTCGGGTGGGAGGTAGGCGCCCGCGAAGTGGCCCAGGTGCTGCAGGCCGTTGGCGTAGGGCCAGGCGACGGCGACGAGGATGCGACGTGGAGAACTCATGCCCGAAACGCTACCCCACGACCTGCCGGCACCGGGCACACGGCGACCGGGCTCCGGCACTCGAACGCCGGGGCGCGCACCAATACCCTGCAGCCTGGCCTGCGAACCCCCATGGCCACTTCGCCCGACGTCGTGCCACGTCGCCGCGTCCACCCCGATCCAAGGACGAAGCCGTGGCATCGTCGCAGTCCCACAGCACACCGGTGTCGGCCGGGCCCGGCGGTCGTGGCACGTCGGCCACCACGCCGACGCCGGCCGACCTCGAGGGCATCACCACGCGCTTCCTCGACGTCGACGGCATCCAAATCCATGTCGGGTGCGTGGACGGCACGCGCGGCCCGGCCCCACACGTCGACGGAGCGCGGGACCGCCTCGTGCCGGACGCCAACGGTCGCGACCAGCCGCCCCCGGACACCGACGCACGAGTCGGCGTGCTCCTGCTGCACCACTTCTACGGCAACGTCGCCACCTGGCGTCGGGTCCTGCGCCAACTCGATGCCCGCGGCATCCCGGCCGTCGCCGTGGACCGACCGGGCTTCGGGTGGAGCCAGCGTCCGACCGCGGCGCAGGTTCGCGCCACCACGAATGCCGGCGCGCCCAACCCCTACACCCGGGCGTTCGGGGTCGCGGCGGCGCGGGCAGCCATCGACGACGCGGGGTGGGACGAGGTCGTGATCGTCGGGTCGTCCATGGGGGGCACACTCGCCATCGAGCTGACAGCCGCCATGGAGGCCGATGCCGCGGCCCCGGCCATCCGTCACCTCGTGATGCTGTCGCCCGCGCTCACGGGAGACGTCGGGATGCCGCCGCCGTTGCGGCCGCTGCTGCGCGCCGGCTGGATTCGGCGGGCGATGCGGCCGATCGTGAACAGGTTGTCACGGCGCATGGACCTGGAACGCGTCGCCGGCGGCTGGCACGACCGGGCACTCGCCGACCAGTCCGACATCGATGCCTACCGGATCCCGACGCACCAGCCGGGGTGGGCGGACGGGATCTGGCAGGTGATGACGGTCGAGCCGCCGCCCGACCTGCGATCCGTGGCTGCCGGCATCTCGGCACCGGCCACCGTCGTGTCCGGCCACCACGACCGCACCGTGCGACCGAAGTGGAACCGGCGCACCGCCGCCGGCATGGGCGCCCGCCTGGTCGAGGTGGACACGGGCCACACGCCCCAGGAGGAGCGCCCCGACCTGGTCGTCGACCTGGTCGCCGAAGTCGTTGCCGCCAGCACCCAGGCGGCACAGCGGGCAGACTGAGCAGCCACGCCAGCCCGAGGTCCCCCGTTGTCGCCCACCGTGCCCCCCGTCTCCTCCCCCGCCGATCGCCCGCTGCTGTTCGGTGTCGCGAGTGCGGCGCTCCAGGTCGAGGGAGCCGTCGACGTCGACGGCCGTGGCCGCAGCATCTGGGAGGACTTCCAGGCGCGACCGGGCGCGATCGCCAACGGTGACGTGCTCGACGACGCCGTGCTGCACCACGCCAACATGGCCGGCGACGTGGCACTCATCGCCGCCCTCGGTGTCGATGCCTACCGCTTCTCCGTGTCGTGGCCGCGCGTGGTCCCGGACGGCACCGGCCGGGTCAACGCCGCCGGGCTGGGGTTCTACGACCGCCTCGTCGACGAGTTGCTCGCGGCGGGAATCGCCCCGGTGGCGACGCTGTACCACTGGGACCTTCCTGCAGCGATGCAGACCCGTGGCGGATGGACCAACCGCGCCACCGCGCTGGCGTTCGCCGACTACGCCGCGACGGTTGCATCGCGGTTGGGTGATCGCGTGTCGCACTGGGTCACCGTCAACGAACCGCGCGTGGCTGGCCTGATCGGCCACGCGCAGGGACGCCACGCGCCCGGAACCAGCGATCTCGCCAGCGGTGTCGCCGCATCCCATCACCTGCTGGTCGCGCACGGCCTGGCCACCCAGGCGGTGCGCGCCGAACTGGGAGGTGGCGCCCGCATCGGGATCAGCATCGACCTCGTCCCCCAGCGTCCGGCCGATCCCGACGACGAACGCCATGTCCGCGCTGCCCACCTCCAGGATCTCCAGACCAACGCCTTCTTCCTCGACGCCGTCACCGGCCACGGCTACCCCGACGACCTGGTCGAGGCCTACGGCGCCGCGATGCCGTCGATCCGCACCGGCGACATGGCCCTCATCGCCGAGCCGACCGACTTCCTGGGCATCAACCACTACCGCAGCGAGACGGTCGCACCGCTGGACGACAGCCATCCGCAGGCGCACTGGGCGTTCGCGTGGCCACAGCCCGTCACCGGGCCCTCGACGGCCATGGGATGGAACATCGACCCGCCAAGCCTGCGCGAGGTGATCGACCGGGCCGTGGTCGCGGGCGTCGACGACGTCGTCATCACCGAGTCCGGAATGGCCACCGAGGAGTCGCTGGACGATCCGGCGCTGGTCGACGACCAGGCCCGGATCGACTGGCTGGACGCGCACCTGCAGGTGGTCCACGACGCCCGCGCCGACGGCGTGCCCGTGTCGGGCTACTTCGTCTGGACCCTCATGGACAACTTCGAGTGGGGTGAGGGCTACCGCCCCCGCTTCGGACTGATCGCCACGGACCCGGGCACCGACCTGCGCCTGCCGAAGGCCTCGGCTCGCTGGTACCGCGACCACATCCGCGACCACCACGCCTGATCATCGTGGGGGCAGCTCGATCGAGGACGCCAGTCCGCCACGCCGGTCAGTCGGTGTCGGTGGCCAACGTCATGTCCGTGAAGGCCTCCTCGTCCTCCACGACCACCTCGTCGGCAGCATGTCGCAGGACCGTGTCGACATAGTCGTCGGTGGCATCTTCCACCGAGATGTCGTGACCACGCTCGGCGGACGCACTGGCCCAGTGCCCCAGCACCTCGAGGAAGAGTTGCGGACCTTCGCGTCGACCCCACAGGTCATCGGGGATCCGTGACAGCACGTTCATGTAGGACCGGTCGTACCACCGTCGGTCCATGCGGTCCTGGGCCGTCTTCACACCGTCCTGCGCTTCGGCCCAGGCGCCGTAGCGCGCGATGTCGTTGAGCAGTGCGCGGGCCTGGGCCTCCTCTGCGGCCAGTCCGGTGCGCTCGAACAACAGCCGCCGATGCCTGGCCGGCTCCACGATGTGCAGGTGCAACTCGAGCGCGTCCGGGTCGTCGTCGGACGTCACGATCTCCACCTCGCCGACGTCGTAGCCAATGCGGTTGACGCGCTCCAGTCGCTCGTGGATGCGGTAGCGCTCGTCGGCGCGGAACACCTCGACGTCGGTGAGGACTGACCAGAGCATGTTGTAGCTCGCCTCGAGGGCGAGTCCGAAGTCCACCGGATCGAGGTCGTCGGGCACGAGGCCCTGGGCCTGCAGGTCGAGCAATTCGCCCGAGGTGCGCTCGACGGCGAGTTCGAGGTCGTAGCTGCGTTGCCCGTCGCTGAGGTGCGGGTGCAGTTCGCCGGTCTCGGTGTCGATGAGGTACGCGGCAAGTTGGTCGGCGTCACGTCGAAACAGCGTGTTCGAGAGCGA
>DATFMD010000204.1:0-4412 GCA_035267125.1 Nitriliruptoraceae bacterium
CCAGTAGCGCCCCCACGACTGCTCGGCCCAGATGGCGCCGGAAATGACCGCGAAGGTCCAGATCGGGAAGGCGAAGGCGATCGTGCGGTAGGCCATCGCGTCCAGGGTCGACGCCGACGGCAGGTAGGGCACGAACCACCATGCCACCAGGCTGGCGGCGACCATGGTGACGGTCACGGACAGGAACCGGGTGGGGCCGTCGGTGACCCAGAACACCCACGCGACCGCCGATGTGCCGACGAAGGTCCCGGCTGCCAGGCGGTACGGGTTGATCGCAGCCCGCATGCGGGAGCGATAGTCCGCGTTGACCTCGTCCTCCAGTCCATCCATGTCCTGCCCGTCGAGCGCCGACAGGTCGTCGTCGGGAGACTGGCGCTGGGGCACCGTGCCGAGGCCGTCGTCGACGTCGCCCAGGTCGACTGCTCGTGCAGCCCCGACACTGCCGCCCGGCAGGGACGCGCGCAGGTGGCGTTCGGCGGTGTCACGCAGGAGGTACAGGCTGGCGAACACGAACGACACGGTGAACAGGCCGGCGGCGAACACGATGGCCGAGACGTGGATGGCGCGCCACGCCGTCGACAGGATCGGCATCAGCGGACCCGGCTCGGAATAGACCAGCAGGGCCGCGCCCATGGTCAGCACGGTGCCCAGCAGCAGGAACCCCATGACCTCGGGCCGGTGCAGGCGCCACTGGAACACGACCAGGCCGGCCACCACGATCGTCAACGCCATGATCGTCGAGAACTCGAACATGTTGCCCAGCGGCATGCGTCCCGACGCCATGCCGCGCACCACGATGTGGGCTGCCAGCGCGATGGCACCCAACACGGCGGCCGCCGTGGCGATGCGCAGGGCGGTGCGCCCCGACGACCCGCCGGAGACGTCGGCCGCCTCGCCACCGTCGGTCGCCGGCACGGCCACCTTCGTGACGGCCATCGCGTACAGGTAGCCCAGCGTCGCGACCAGGAACAGGCCCAGGGCGACCGGCGAGAACAGGGTGCGCGACAGGTCCGCGAGTTCGGGGTTCACGAGTGGCTCCTCATGTCACGACGACGCGCTGTCCGTCGGCTGGTCGGGTCGTGTTCCCACACCCGACGGTGCCGCCGTTGCCGAGACGGTTGCGGCCCGCTGGGTCGCAGTGGTGTCGTCGGCATCGTGCCGACGCGGGGTCGCCACGGGCGTCGCGTCCGCCACCTCGGCGATGCGACCCGCCAGTTCGTCGAACTCCCGACCGAAGGCATCCGCACGCTGGAACGTGCGACCGGCAACGGTGACGAGCGTACCGCCGTCGCCATCCGCGACGACCTCCACCCAGAGCCGTCGTCGGTATGCGTACAGGGCCGGCACCAGCCCCACGAGCAACAACAACGCACCGGCGAGCAGCACCGGGACCGTCGGTCGGTACGACACCTGGAATCCGGCCCACGTCCGCAGTTCGGGGAAGGACACCTCGACCCCGTCGGCAACCTCGACGGTCTCGCCCAATCGCACGAAGGCCGTCGTCGCCAACTCCATCCGTGACGTGTCCAGGATGTTGACGTTCTGTGCCGACGTCAGCGCCAGGTCGCCTTCGTACATGGCGACGACGGCGACCGGGGCGTCCGGCCACGGGGCGCCCGTGAAGTTGGGCACGCCGTCGTCGTTGTCGGGGGCGTAGGGGTACACGCCGACCTGGAAGCCGATGTCGGGGTCTTCGGCCGGCACCTTGATCGCGGTCCGGAAGAAGCCCTGGTCGGTGCCCTGGGCAGCCTGGGTCCCCTCCCACACCACCTCGCCGTCCACCGCCACCTGCAGCACCGGTGCATACCCCCAGTCGAGCAGGTGGACCTTGAAGTCGTCGACGACCATCGGCACGTTGCCGGCGATCGTGTCGCTGCGCACCGACCCGTCCTCCTCGGTGACCGTCACGTCGGCCTCGAACAGGGAGGGTTGACCGGCGAACTCGAGGCTGCGGACCCAGTCGACGCGGAACTCGTCGAGTTGGAGGTTGAAGCCACGGTGGTCGTCGAACTCGAACCACCGGCCCGCCTCGACGTTCCAGTAGGCCGCCGGCGTGTCGGCCACCGACTGGCCCTCGATGACGCCGACCTGGCCGACGAACTGCAGCAGTTGGCCGGCCACGATGCCCACCAGCAGCAGGTAGAACGACAGGTGGAAGACCAGCGATCCCCCCTCGCGTGCGATGATCCCCTTCTCGGCCGCGACCTGGTCGTGGCCGAGGCCGTCCGCGGTGGCAGCGCGCAACCGCCAGCGTCGTCGCGTCAGCAGGGCGGTGACGTCGGCACGAACCTCGTCGGGGCGTCGGGGCGACTGCATCGCGATGTGGTGGGGGTGGCTGTCGAGGTGGCGGCTCAACGGCGGACGGCCGCGTCGTGCCAGCCGGGCGAAGGCGCGGATCCGCGGGATCAGGCAGGCGGTCAGCGACAGGAACAGCAACAACAACAGGGCGAGGAACAGCGGCGACCCGTACGCGTCGTAGAGCCCGAACAGGTCGATGACCTGCGAGACGACCACGCCGGGCCCGGCCTCGCCACTGCGCCAGTCCGCGACGGTGGCGGCGACGTTGGGTTCCTGGGGCACGACGGTGGCCAACAGGGTGATGACGCCCAGGATCCCGAGGATGATCAACGCGGTCTTCATCCGCGTCAACCAGCGCCACCCCATGCGCGCAGATGCCACGACGAACGACCACGGGCCCTTCGGCCTGCGGGGTCCCCGACGGACCGGGGGGTTCGCCTGGGGAGGAGGAGCGCTGTCGACCTTGGTCACGCCCGGCAGCGTATCGGTGGCGGACAGGCGCCCGTCCGGGCCAGACACTGCATCAGATGGGTGGTTCGAAGCCACCGATCAACGGCCGCAACCACGTGATGAACTGGTCCCACAGGCCCGTGGCCATGGCGATGCCGACGACCACGAGCATGGCCCCACCCAGGACCTGCAGGCCGCGAGCGTGCGTGCGCAGGAAGTCCAGGGCGCGACTGGCCCGACCGAACAGCAGGCCGACCACGACGAACGGGATGCCCAGGCCCAGGGCGTACACGAACGCCAGGGTCGCGCCGCGAACCGCGTTGCCACCCGAGGCGTCGGTCGACAACGCCAGGATCGCCGTCAGGGCCGGTCCGATGCACGGCACCCAACCGACCCCGAAGATGAAGCCCAGGACGGGCGCGGTCAGCAACCCGCCTCGGGGTGCGACATCGGCGACGCGCCACTCGGTCATCAGGCGACCTGACGCCATCAGCAGGCCCATGGCGATGATGAACAGGCCCATGAGCACCTGCACCCACGTGGTCTGCACCAGGAAGTTGAGGAACCCGACCGCAGAACCGATCAGGACGAACGGCACTGCGAACCCGACCACGAACAGCAACGACCCGGCCAGCACCCGCGACACCCGCCCGGGCGTCGGGTCGGACAGGTCCTCGCCGGTGAGGCCGGTCATGAAGGACAGGTAGCCGGGCACCAGCGGGATGACGCACGGGCTGGCGAAGGACACCAGGCCGGCCACGCCAGCGACGACCGCGGCGACCAGGAAGTTGGCGTCGAGGATGGCCTGCTGGGCCTGGTCGCCCACTGCCTGGCCAAGCATGACCATGGGCATCGCGGCGACACTGGCGGCCAGTTCACCAAGCACGGGCCCGGCAACGCCACCGGCAGAGGCGATCATGGCGCTGACGACTCTGCCACGACCATGTCGAGCAACGCCGACATCTCGGCCTCGTTGGTCCCACCGTAGAAACTGGCGGCCACCCGTCCGTCTCGGTCGACGATGACCGTGGCCGGCATGCCCTGGGGTCCGATCACCTCGAAGTCCGCGGCATAGTCGAGCGCCGGGTCCCACAACGACGGGTAGGGGATGGCGAACTCGGCTTCGTGGGCCAGGCCATTGGTCTCGGAGAACTCGTTGACGTCCACGCCCAGGAAGCTGACCCCCTGGTCACGGTATTGCGCCGCGACCAGGTTCAGGTCCGGCTGCTCGGTCCGACAGGGCGCACACCACGAGCCCCAGAAGTTGACGACCACGATGTCCCCGCTGAACGCCTCCACGGACAACTGGGTCGACTGGTCACCCAGCACCGGAAGTGACGTGGTCGGTGCCGGGGGCCGGTCGTCGGCTGCGACGATGCAGCGTCCCGGCATCACCATGCCCTCCGGCGCCACGCACGTCTGGCCACCACGGGTGGCAAGGACCACGGCAACGACCGCCACGACGCCGACTGCGAACACGGCGGCAACCCAACGAACCACGCGAGTGGACATCCAGGCAGTCCTCGGGACAGCGGGGCGAATCGCGGGCCCTGCCGGTGCACGTGCCGGGGGCCGCGGGCCGGCCATGGTATCCGTGGCCTCGCCCCTGCCCCGAGCCGCTACTGGCGGATGGGGACGGCCAGGGACTCGGGCTCGTCGATCTC
>DATFMD010000205.1:0-2102 GCA_035267125.1 Nitriliruptoraceae bacterium
GAGGTCAGCATCACCGTGGACGGCGAGACCCAGACCCTGGTCTTCACCAAGGAGTGGGTCGACACCACGCCGCCGACGGCAGAGTGCCTCGAGTCGGTGAACCCGAACGGCAACACGCCCCAGGCGCCCGGCAAGGGTGGCCAGGCGCAGAACCAGGACGGGTTCTACGAGTTGTCCGGCGAGGACGACATCTGGCCGGTCGAGTCCCTGCAGGTCTTCGTGACCGACGACGGCAGCGGCACGGTCTTCGGGCCGTTCGCAGTCGGCGACGTGATCAAGTGGACCGAGGACGACGACGCGACTCCGGAGCGCAAGAAGATGGGCGGTCCCAACTCCGCCGTGTCTGCCCACCTGATCGGCAACGGTGACGGGCAAGTGACCGTCGTCGACGGTTCCGGCAACGTCAGCGATCCTGCTGCGTGCCTGGTCCCACCCGCGCCCAAGTAGGCGGAGGCCGGTACCTCAACGATTCGGCGGGCGTCCCCACGGGACGCCCGCCGAGTTGTCGCGTGGCCGGGCTTCAGGGGCCGTGCGCCCCGAGAGTCTCACGCGATTGCGATGCCGACGTTGCCGACGGCGTGGTGGCCGAGCATGTGGGCAACAGCGTCCGGGACCGCTGCCAGCGGGTACGTGCGGCCGACGACGGTCGCCACCTCCCCCGCCGCCAACAGGTCGGCCAGGTCGGTGAGGTTGGCGCGGTCCACATCGCTGTTGATCGTCGCGACGTTGGTCGAACCCAGCCCGAGCAGCATCGCTCGGCCCATGCGCGGCAGTCCCCGCAGCAGCCGGGTGCCCTGCCCGACAGAGTTGGGCACGAACATTCCACCCTCGGCCAACAACCTCACCATCGCCGGCGCCGGGTGATTCGCCACGTTGTCGAACACGACGTCGTAGCGCGCGTCCACCTCCGTGACGTCCTGCTCGGTGTAGTCGATGACATGGTCGGCACCCAGCGACCGGACCAGTTCGACGTTGCGGCCCGAGCACACACCGGTGACCTCGGCACCCAGCCGGTGCGCGAGCTGGACCATGAACGTGCCGACGCCGCCCGACGCCCCGTTGACCAGCACGGTCGTGCCGGGCCCGATGTCGGCCACGTCGTGGACGCCGACCAACGCGGTGAGGCCCGACATCACGCTGGCAGCCGCGTCGACCCAGTCGAGCCCGTCGGGCTTGCGGACCAGCGTCTCGGCGGGCGCGACCGCGTACTCGCAGAACGTGCCCGGCGTGGCCAGCGAATCGGCCCAGGACGAGCCGAACACCTCGTCGCCCGGTTCGAGGTCGGTGACGTCCCGCCCGACCTCGACGACGACACCGGCGAGGTCGCTGCCACGGATTGGCGTCTTCGGCCGGCGCAGGCCGGCCTGCGCCCGCAAGACCCACGGCTCGCCGACCGTGCCCAGGCAGTCCGGCGTGTTGACGCTGCTGGCGCGCACCTGCACCAGGACATGGTCGGGATCGGGGGTCGGCCGCGCCACCTCGTCGAGGTGAAGGACCTGCTCGGGTGGGCCGTAGCGGTGCTGCACGATCGCCTGCATCGTCGCGCTCCCGGTGGTCGTCGTGGTGGTTGTCCGGAGTGTCGTGTCGTTGTCCATGTTGTCATCCTTTCAGATGGGTGTCAGCGGCTGGGGAAGGTGGGCGTTGGCGGCTGGGGAAGGTGGGCGTTGGCGGCCGCGGTGGATGGGGGTCCCAACCTCGTCCCGGTCCACCCGGGGCGGAGGTGGTGGCCTTCGGCGAGGACGTGGCCGTCCCCTGGATCATCGGCGGGTCGCGGCCAGGACGGCCGGCTCGGTCGGATCCGCAGGATCGGCGGGATCGAGCGTCGTGTCCGGGTCGGCGGGTGTCGCGTCCAGGCCGGCGGGCGTCGCGGGAACGGCGACGGCGACCGGTGCGCCCTCGATCGAGGCGTGCGGCAGCAGTCGGTCCAGCCACGCCGGCAGCCACCAGTTCGCGCGACCCATCAGCGCCATCGACGCCGGCACGATCACCATCCGCACGATCGTGGCGTCCAGCAGGATGGCGGTGGCCAGTCCCAGCCCGACCATGCGGATCAGCGGCGACGGGTCCAGCAGGAACGCGCCGAACACCGCCGTCATGATCAG
>DATFMD010000206.1:0-2941 GCA_035267125.1 Nitriliruptoraceae bacterium
ACGAGGTTCCAGGTCTCGTCGTCGAGTTCCATGCGCACGAGCACGTAGCCGGGCAGGAACTTCTTCTGCACGACCTGCTTCTTGCCCTTCTTGAACTCGGTGACCTCCTCTGTCGGGATCACCAGTTCGTGGATGCGCTCACCACCTGCCAACGAGTCGATGCGGTTGGAGAGGTTGTCCTTGACGCGCTGCTCGTAGCCGGAGTACGTGTGGACCACGAACCAGTCGCCAACGAGGCGAATCAGGTCGCGACGGTCACGGACGTCCTCGATCGACTCGGGGCGACGCCGGATCTCTGGGGCGGAGGCGACTTCGTCGCTGTCCGTCGTGTCGCCGTCCGCCGTCTCGTCCTCCGCCGCGTCGTCGTCGGCCTCACTGCCAGACGCAGGCTCGGCGGCGGGGGCGGCGTCGTCATCCGTGTCGGCGCCGGCCAGGCCGAGCAGGTCGTCGAGGTCGCCGTCGTCCGCAGGCTCCGTCTCGTCGGAGCCGTTGTCTGCACTGTCGGTCGCGTCGGAGTCGTCGTCGGCATGGGCGGTCTCGGCCGGGGCGGTTGCCGCGGCCGTCTCGGCAGCATCCTCCGAGACACCCTCGGTCGACACGTCGGTGTCGGGGTGGGTGTCGACGGTGGTGTCAGCAGTCATGTCGGAATCACTCACGTCGTGTACTCGTTTGGTTGCGATGTCGGTGCGGTGGTCAGGACAGGATCACGAGCGCAGCTTCGCGCAGGAACCAGTCCATTCCCCAGATGAGGGTCGTCAGCACCGCGGTCACCACGAGCACGGTGATCGAGTAGTTGATGACCTCGGGGCGAGAGGGCCAGGCGACCTTGCGCAACTCGGAGCGCACCTCGCGCAGGAACTGCGGCAAGGGCACGCGGGCACGCTTCGTCGCACCGGCGGGTGCATACGACACACCGGACGTGTCGACCTGCTCGGCCTGACGCCGCGCCTTGTCCGCGGCGCGCTCGTCCTCACGGCTCATCTGGGTGCCTTCTCGAAGTGGTGGCGGTGGTCCTGCATGGCACGGGAGGAGGGACTTGAACCCCCAACCGCCGGTTTTGGAGACCGGTGCTCTGCCAAATTGAGCTACTCCCGTGGGGCCGGCCGGACCACTGACGGATCCTGGAATTGTGGGACCACGGCAATTGCCCGACACGGCAACGCTGCCTCGTGAAAGGCAGCGGAGCATCGAGCGTACCCCGGCCACGTGCACCCGACAAGCGGGCGCCCGGCCGCCCGGGCGGGTCGTGCCCGCTGGCGAGCGGGTCAGCGAACGACGACCGCCCGCCCACGCAGGATCGGCTTGCCGTCGGGGTTGCGCACCCAGAGTGTCACGGTCACGGTGTCCCCGTCGACCTCCTTGACGGTCCCGCCAACCGTGGCCGTTGCTCCCAGCGGCCACGGGCGACTGAAGCGAGTGTCGATGCTGGCGACGTGCTGCGGACCACCGGCCCATGCCGTGACCAGTCGCGAAGCCAGTCCCATCGAGTACATGCCGTGCGCGATCACCCCACCGGTCGGGCTGATCCCGCTGGCGACGTCGGCGTCGTAGTGAAGCGGATTGAGGTCACCCGAGGCGCCGGCATAGGCAACCGACGTGGCCAGGGTGGCAGTCTGCGACGAGGTCGGCAGTTCGTCTCCGGCGGCCACAGCCTCCCAGTCGACCATGGCAGGGCCGGCGGCACCGTCGGGATCCGTGGTCGCCGGAGCATCGGGGCTGGTCATGCCGTCTCCTCGGACTGGTCGGTGCCGGCCGATCCGAACAGCACGAGCAGCGTGGTCGACGCCACGGCCAACGTGGCGTCCTCGAACCGGCAGTCGACCTCGAGGGTGAGCATCTCGTTGTCCCCGCGGGACCGGATGTCGGTGATCGTGGGGGTGCAGGTGACCACGTCGCCCGGTCGCAACGGCCGTTCCCCGAACTCGTAGGCCTGGTTGCCGTGCACGAGATTCATGTGCATGCCCAACCCGTCGTCGGCCAGCAGCACCGATGTCGGCTGCATGATGGTGAAGGTGGCGGCGAACGTCGGGGGGGCCACGCAGTCGTCGCCGTCGGAGAAGTACCGCGCGTCCACCTCGTCCAGCGCGGCCGCGTACTCGCGGATCTTGACCCGTGTCACCTCGTAGGCGTAGGGGTCGTAGGCAACACCGATCCGGGACCTGTCCAGGGCCATCAGGGCGGACCTTTCCGCGGGTGTCGACGGGTCGGCGATCGACGCCAGCATAGGCCGGCCACCGCGACAGGCGGGGTGGCGCCGGCGGGGACAGCGGACGGACTGGACGTGCCGGCAACGACACGATCCGTGGACAGGCGGAGCTCGTGCGGCTGCCTGCAACGCGCGGCGGACGCTGACGGGATGGGGTCGTGCTTGCGCGGGTGGGTGCCCGGGCGAGCCACGACGCTCTAGGCTCGAGCCTCCCGGCGATCGAGGTGGCATGAGCCAGAGGGACCATGATCGAGTCGTCGGGATGATCCACCCCGGCGCCATGGGGGCCACCGTCGGGGGCCTGTTGGTCGAGGCCGGCCACCGCGTCCTGTGGGCGAGCACGGGGCGGTCGGCGGCGACGCACCGCCGCGCAACAGCGTCCGGCCTGGAGGACGTGGCGACCATCCCCGACCTTGCCGCCCAATCCGACGTCATCGTCTCGCTGTGCCCGCCGGGGGCCGCCGCCGAAGTGGCAGCGGCCGTGGCCGCCACGGGTTTCGACGGCACCTACGTGGACGCCAATGCCGTGCAACCCGCCACGGTGCGGGCGATCGCCACGATGGTTGCCGACGTCGTCGACGGGTCCGTCATCGGAGGCCCACCCGTGCACGGCGACGACCACCCGACCCGGCTCTACCTGTCGGGCGCATCAGCCGCCGACGTGGCCGCGCTGTTCGACGACGACGCCCTGGAGGTGATGGTCATGCCCGGCGCCGGCGTCGGTGCCGCCTCGGC
>DATFMD010000207.1:0-4221 GCA_035267125.1 Nitriliruptoraceae bacterium
TACCAGTGGCACCGGGTCGATGCCCCTGCCGGGGGCGCCACGACCCGTCCGCCCGCTGCCTCCGGTTCGATGCACAACGCTGGTACGCGTCGTCGCGGCTTCCATGGCGCCCTCGGCTCGGGTACACGCACTGGTGTGGCGTGCTCCAGTCCTACGATGCGAGGAACACACCCTCGGTACCCACGACCCGGGAGCGCAGCGATGGGACGAACAGCCGATGCCAAGGACGTGCGCGACCGCGCCAGGCAGGACGCCACGCGGACGGGCGAGGCCGGCTGAGTCCGACCGATGACCAGGACCGACACCCCACGGCATGCCCGCAGACCCGCGTCGCCATTCGGCGACGTCAAGCCGGCCGCGGCCGCGGCTGGCGTCTTCGCGGCCGTCGGCGTCGTCTGGCTGGTCGCAGGAGCGTGGCTGCCCGGTGACCGTTGGGTGGCTGTGCACATGTTCACGCTCGGCGTCCTGACCAACGTCGTGATCGCCTTCACCCGCCACTTCGGCGACACGCTGACACGCAGCGATGCCGATGGCAGCGACCGGTGGATCCTGGTCACGTTCAACCTCGCCGCCGTGATGGTCATGGTGGGCGTGGTGATCGGTCGACCGGTCGTGGTCGGCGTCGCGTCGACGGCGGCGACCGTGGCAGTCCTGGGCAACCACCGGCACCTGCGCCGGTCGCGACGCGGCGCCATCGGGGCGCGGTTCGCGTGGATCGTGCGTGCCTACGAACGCGCCCATGGCGCCTTCGTGCATGGTGCGATCCTCGGCGGGTTGTTGGGTGCCGGAGTGCTCACCGGGGCGTGGTACGGCAGCGCCCGACTTGCCCACCTGCACGTCAACGTGCTGGGCTGGGCCGGCATCACGCTGCTGGCGACACTCGTGTTCTTCGGTCCCACGATGGCGCGCACGCGCATCGAACCGGGCGCCGACGACCGCGCCGCACGCATGGTGCGACTGGGTGCACACGGTGTCACGATCGCCGCCCTGCTGCTGCTCGCCAGCGGCTTCGCCAATGGCCTCGGCATGCTGATGCGAGTGCTGGCTGCGGTCGCCCTGGCCGTGTTCGCCCTGGCCGTGACCAGCACGTGTCGCGCGGTCGCCGGGGCCGTTCGCGGCGCGAAGCCCGGTGCCGCCCGCTGGCCGGTCGTCGCGGTGTGCGCGTGGTTCGTCGTTGCCACATGGCTTGACGTGGCAGTGGTCGCAACCGGGGCGTGGCGCCTGCTGGACGGCGTCGGACTGGCGATGCTCGTCGGGGTCCTCGTCCAGGCCGTGGCCACCAGCCTGGCCTACGTCGCCCCCATGCTGGTGGCGCGAACCCGTGGCGAGCGCGAGCCACTTCGCCTCGCCCTGGAACGTGCCGCGACCGGCCGCGCAGCCGTGTTCAACCTCGGCGTCGTGATCGTCGTGGTCCTCGCGCTGGTGGGGCCGCGGGCAGCAACGACGGGCGCCATCGCTGCAACGTTGGGGTGGACGTTGGTCGTGCTGGCCCTGGCCCAACCCGTCGCGGCGGTCCTGGTCGCTCGCGCGGCGAGTCACCCAGAGGGTCACGAATGAGTGCCGAGCCCCGTTCGCCGGACGCTGGTCCACCCGGATCGAAGGACCACCCGTGCCCATCGTGACCTGCCCCACGTGCGGCGAGGACGACGACCTGGCGGGCACCCGCACGGCGGACGGCATCACCATCACCTGCGGTCGTTGCGGTGCGGGCTGGGAACGTGACACCACGCCGACCTGCGCCCTGTGCGGATCGACCGACCTGCAGGCCGTGCCGACGTCGACACTGCGCGAGGCCGGCCGGGGCGAGCAATGGGCACCGTCCGGGGTCCGCATCGCCTGGTACTGCTGGGACTGCACGGGTCACGACGTGACCAGTCCGGCGCCGACCCGGGGCCCCAACCCCCCACCCGGCGAGGCCACCGACCGCCGCGACCTGCGGCGCCGCTGACGCGACCACCCCGACTGCACATGGGGGAAGTCCCGGGTTTCGCTGGCCACGCCACCGGGGCTACCGTGACCCCCACCACGACCCAAGGCAGGCTCCATGTCGCAACTCCCGCCCGCAGGATGGCATCCCGACCCGCTCGGCCGGCAGGCCCAGCGCTACTGGGACGGCCAGCAATGGACCGAACATGTTGCCGACCAGGCCGGCAACATGACGACTGACCCCCTCGATGGTGGCGGCCAGTCGCAGCAGGCACAGCAGGCCCATGACCAGGGCCAGGGCGACGGTTCGTACTCGGACCAACGCCAGGCGGACGCCGGCTGGGATCAGCAGGCCGACGACGGCTGGGGCCAACAGGCCGATTCCGGCACCCCGGCGACCGAGAGCTTCGACAGTGCCTGGGCGGATCCGGGCGTGTCCGGTGACGCCGACGCGAGTGCAGTGGCGGACGCCGGTGGCAGTGGGGATGTCGGCACCGCGGCCACGGTCGCTGGAGCGGCCGCAGCCGGCACGGCCGCGGCGGCACACTCGAGCGAGGCAGCCGACCCGACCGTCACGGAGGACGAGGCGTCCACGACCGCGGCGATGGACAGTCCCGAACCCGCCGACGAGGCCATGGACGAAGACGACTGGACCGGCGGGGTCGTGGCCATGCTGGTCGACGACGACGATCCGATCGTCGCCACGGTGGGCGCCGTCGTCGCGCGCGACGCGAGTGTCACGGTGTCCGAGACCGAGGACGGCGATGCCCTCGCCGGCTCCGGGACGGTGTGGCTCGGCGGTGGCGGCCACGAGGTGACCGTGATCACCCTGCAGACCCCCGGCCTCACGGTCAATCGCGCCGCACTGGTCGCCCATGGTGGCGGGGTGGAGCGGGAGGACGCCCATCCCGGCATCGTCGGATTCGCCGGCGTCCGCCTGTCGGGTGCCGGCTGGGTGGCGCTGTCAGCCCACGGCGGACTCGTCGAGGTGCCGACCAGCGGCGGCGTCGAGGTGTCGGCCAACGCACTGGTCGCATTCACCAACGACCTGGACGTGTCGCATGCCGACACCGTCAGCCTGTCGGGACTGGGCGTGGCCCTGGTCAGCGGCGGCTGACCACGTCGTCGTGGCCACCGACAACGGCGAAACGCCCCTCCCACCCGGCGGGGCGCCCACGCCACCCTCGTCGCTGACGTCGTTCCAGGCTGCCGTGGTGCAGGTGGTGGCTGCCCTGGAGCCGGGCGACCTGGCCGGCTACGCGGAGGTCGCGCGCGAGGCTGGTCACCCCGGCGCGGGCCAGGCCGTTGCCAACGTGCTGCGCACGGTTCCGGGCCTGCCATGGTGGCGGGTCGTCCCGGCATCGGGTCGCCTGTACCGCACCCATGCGCCCGTGCAGCAACCGTTGCTGGAAGCCGAGGGCCACTGCTTCGACGACCGCCGGATCACCCCGCCGCAACGTCACCACTGACACCCGTCGGCGCGGTGCCGGGTCACCACGACGGAATGTCGGCACTGACGCCCGTCGGACACGGTGCCGCGGGCACCTGGGCACCCGTCGACCACGACCACCCACACACCCCGGCCACGGGGGCTCGGCTCCTACCTTCGACCGGCCACCAGGTGGCGTGGCTGGCTGGTCCTGGAGGCGGGGAGGGCGTCGTCGCGACGCGACTCGGCCCAGGCCGCGAACCCCATCGCTGCCAGGCCCGACAGCAGGAACGACGCGACGATGGGCAACAGGCTCATGTCGTCGAAGAAGAACTGCACGACGGCGCCCAGCACGGTGCCCACACCCAGCGACACGGCCCCGATGACGGCCGACGCGATCCCCGCGACGTGGCCCATGGGGTCCATCGCCAGGGACTGGGCGTTGGACTGCAGGAAGGCCTGCGACATCAACACCACCGCCATCGCGGCGACGAGCATCCACAGCGGCGTCACGCCGCCGAAGGCGATCGTCGCAACCAACCAGGCCGCGGTGGCGACGACGTAGACCCGCACCACGATGTGCACGAGCCGACGCGCCCCGATGCGTTCGACGACGCGCGAGTTGCCCAGTGACGCGATGGCCATCGTGAACGCCAGTCCGCCGAACAGGTACGGAAACGCCGTCTCCAGCCCGTAGATGCCGACGATGACCGGCTCGCTCAGCGCGATCCAGGCGGTGAAGGATGCCGACAACGCCGTCAGCGCCAGCAAGTAGCCCACCGTGACGCCGTTGGAGAACACGACCTTCATGGTTGCCAAGACCTGCGAGGGCGCCAATGACCGCACGTCGGCGGGATCCAGCGTCT
>DATFMD010000208.1:0-6277 GCA_035267125.1 Nitriliruptoraceae bacterium
CTGCTGTTGAACATCCAGGACTACGACGACATCAGTCGCGTCCAGTTGCTCGTCGCCGAGGTCATCGAGCACGACGACGAACTGGTCGACGAGTGGGTGGAGCTGCAGATCCTGAGTGAGGAACAGGTCGAGGAAGCGGCCGAGCACAGGGATCGGGTCGACGACGCCAAGCAGGCCGCCGACGAGGCTGCCGAGGAAGCCCGCCGTGCCGCGGCCGACGCGGCCGACGCTGCCGAGGTGGCCACCGACGAGCAGCAACGGCGGGCCGCGGTGTTCGACCAGGCCCAGGACGCGCTGCAGCACCTGGACCGGGACCGTCTCGAGGTGGAGTCGACGATCGAGGCGCTGCGCGCCGAGATCGAGGCAGCCGAGGCCGCCGCCCGTGCCGTGGTGGCCCGAGCGATCGAGCGGGCCGCGGCCGCGGCTGGCGTGGCGCAGCAGGCGATCGCGGCGGCCCGGGCTGCAACCCGCCCCGACGACGCAGCGACGACGGTTCCCGACGGCACCGACCTCGACGCGCCCGTCACCGCCCCGGCGCCCGCGCGCAGCGGGGGATCCCTGTGTGGATCGTCGTCCGGACTGGCGTGGCCGACGTCCGGGTGCGTCAACTCGGGCTACGGCCCCCGCACTGCACCCACGGCGGGCGCCAGTTCCTTCCATCGCGGCATCGACATCGCGGCGCCCTGGGGCCAACCGATCCACGCCGTCGCGGCCGGCGTGGTCTGGCAGGCCAGCTACTCCACGGGCCATGGCTACGTGACCGTGATCGACCATGGTGGCGGGCTGTTCACGCTCTATGCCCACCAGGCCAGTCTGGCGTCCGTGGCAGTGGGGGACTGGGTCGACGCGGGGCAGGTGATCGGCTCGATCGGTTCGACGGGCATCTCGACGGGACCGCACCTGCACCTGGAGGCCCACTTCGGGTGCGCCTACGCGTGCAGCAAGGTCGACCCGGCGGTGTTGTTCCGCTGACACCACCGCCCCGTCGACCACGACCGGTCGGTCGATACGCTGCAGGACATGGCCACCAAGTCCGAGGGCGTCAAGCTCGCAGTCAGCAATCGTCGTGCGCGTCACGACTACTTCCTCGATGATCGATACGAGGCAGGGCTGTCGTTGGTGGGCACCGAGGTCAAGTCGCTGCGCATGGGTCGCGGATCGCTGCTGGAAGCGTGGATTCGTCTTGACAAGGACACCGGCGAGGCCTTCCTCGAGCAGGCCCACATCCCCGAATACGAGTTCGGCAACCGCAACAACCACCACCCCACGCGACCTCGCAAGCTGTTGCTGCATCGCCACGAACTCGACCACATCGGCAAGGCCGTGGCCACCAAGGGCGTGACGCTGGTGCCCACCCGCATCTACTTCAAGCGCGGACGCGCCAAGCTCGAGTTCGCCACCGGCAAGGGCAAGAACGTCGCCGACAAGCGCCAGGATGCTGCCAAGCGCGATGCGCAGCGCCAGATCGATCGCGCGCTGAAGTCCCGCCGACGCTGAGTGTCCCACCCCCAGGCTGCGGACACTGCACGACATCGGGGATGCCGCCGACGATCGTCGGGGTGGGTGCTGTCACGGGTCGCTGTACGCTGGTGGATGCAGGTCATTGACAACTGCACAGCGTTGACGGCGGCGCTTCGCGTCGCATGTTGGAGTTGCTCCGCAACTCCAACACGCTTCATCCATGTCGGGCACCGTTGCGCGGTGGTCGACACCCCACGGGGCTGAAACGGTTTCGACCGTGGTCAGTCCACGTTGCGAGGAGCGTGCCGGGAGAGTCGACCAACTCCCGAAAATCACTGGTCGAAAACCACAAACGCCAAGGACAACCTGGCTCTCGCTGCTTGATTGCAGTGACGTTGCGCCCCTGACGCCCTGTAGGGGGGCCGCAGCGACGACACAGGGCTCCACCGCCTCACGGGGACCATGGCGTGAGGTGGGAAACCTTTCATGGTGTGGATCGCGGAAGCTGCCTGGCACCGGAGCACCGCGATCCGAGATCATCCGGAACCTACGCACGTAGAGCCACCCTTCGTGGGACCGCGGCACGCGGGTTCGACTCCCGCCAGCTCCACTCCCGACCCAGCACCAGACGTCAACGCTGCGACCTCACGGTCGCCTTCACGCCCCGCGCGATTCGTCACCTTCGTGACATGATCGTGTGGGGCGTTGTCGTGATCGTCGGGTTGCCGCGAAGACTCACGCCGGGACTGCCGTGGTGGCGTCCCGCCGACGTGAACGGCGCCAGACGTTGGTTCCGAGCACGATTGCGCCGATGGCGGCGAAGAGCGGCAGTTGGGTGACGATGGTTGCCAGGCCGCAGAGGCCGAAGACCACGCCGAGCCAGGTCGGCCAGTGCTGGCTGCGGGCAACGATGGTCGACACGGTGGCCCAGCCAAGCAGGATGACGACGATCCCGGCCACCATCAGGACCGATTGAAACGTGGCCTGTGGCTCGTCGGCGAGGGCTGACCATTCTGCGGGGGTCATGGCCCATGCTTCCGGGACGAGGTAGATCACGGCGAGGACCAGGAATGACACGAGCAGCGCGGCGCCAGCCACGCCAAGGAGCTTCGCGGACCGGCCCGTCTCGAGTTCGCCCAGCCTGCGGCAGAGCATGAACAGGCCGATGCCCATCAGCAGCCAGCCGAGGCTCAGCAACACCGAACCAACGAGGTAGTTCGTCCAGTGGGCCTCCAGTCCTGCGAGCCTGGCTGCGGGGTCTTCCTCGAAGTTCGCGTGGATGCCGGGGAAGCCGACGACGGGGATCATGAAGACCACACCCCCTGCGGCCATCACACCGGCGGCTCGGAGCACACCGCCTCGGTCGTCTGCCGCCGGGCGGGCGGTCCCGGTCAACGATTGGTCCTGTGTCGGCATGTCGAACTCCCGTCGGTCTTGATTGCGGCCATCCAGTGGGGCCATCCAGCTCATGCGGCGGACGCTAGGGTCGGTCGAAGACCGACTCCACCCGGGTGACCGCCGTCCTGGGGTCCGGCCTTCCCCCCAAGGGCTACCCGGCCACCCGGGTGGGGGGGCACGGCGAGCAAGGCCTTGACTGGAGACCCTCGTAGCCGCAGCGTGAAGCTCCCGCAGGCTGTTCAGGGCAACCGACGCCGCGTGTGGGGCACGTAGGCGCGACGAACCATTCGTGGTGCGTTCCGGCTCGCCCCACCCCAGCGGTGTGGCCACCCCGGTGGTGCCGGTGGCAGGCGTGGGCGATGCTGGGGACACGATGACCGTCGATGGCATGCAGGTGACGGGGAACGCCGGGCCGCTGGCGTTCCTCCGGCGCGTGACGTCCATGACCGCTGAGCCTGCGCCGCAGGCGCCCTCCGGCACGTTGCGGCGGGCAGCCGTGGCGATGCTCGCCGTGGGCGCCACGGCTGCGTTGGGGACCGTCCTGTTCAGCGCCGTCGGGGCGGCGCTGCCTGACGTCCCGTTCACGTGGGGCGAGTTCCTGGGCTCGGCCGGGTGGTACGTCGGATACGCGATCAGGATCCTGCTCGGGGTTGTCGTGCTCCGGCGTCAACGAGACAACGCTGCGGCGGCCTGGTTCGGGGTCCTCATGGGCCTCGAGCTCCTGGGCGAAATGGCTACGTCGCTGCCCGACATCCTGGCGTCGATCGGGGGAGGCGCCACCGCCATCGCCTACGCCAGGCTCGCTGACTGGTCGGTGTATGGCGTCGTTGTCGTGGTCGCGCTGCAACTGTTCGCGCGGCTGCCGGCGGGCGGGATCGAGGACCGAGTTCGGCGTTGGGTGCACATCGCGTGGCTGTTCGTGTTGGTGCCCCCCCTTGCCTTCGCGACGCATCGGCTCGTACCGGTCCCGTCGTATGCTGGTGAACCGGTGCTCGTCAACCCTCTGCACGTGCCTGCCCTCGACGGCGCCGCCGGCGCGATCACGGCCCTCCAGGGGGTTGGCGAGTCGCTGTACCTCGTCGGGCTGGGCATCGTGGTCCTTCGATATCTGCGATCTGGTGCAGGAACGCGACGGCGACTGCGCTGGATGCTCGGCGTTCCGGTCGTGGCGATCGGGATGGTGGCCACGACGCAACTGTTCCCGGACATGCCCGTGGTCGTCTTGTCGATGCTCTCGGCGACCGCGGTCGTCGCGGTACCCGTGTTCACGGCGCTGACGCTGTTGGGGCCGGGCGGGGTCGACGTCGACCAGGTGTTGCGACGGTCCATGGTGTACGGCCTGATGTGGCTGGCCATTGCAGGGCTCTACGTGGCGGCCGGTGCGGTGGTGGGCACGGCGGCGGGCCGCAGGCTGCCGACATTCTGGGCCGCCGTGTTGACAGTGGTGGCCACGCTGGCCTTCCAACCAGTCAGGCGCTGGCTCCAGGACCTGGCAGACCGGTGGGTGTTCGGCAGCCGAGCCGACCCGGCACACGTCGTTGCCGACCTTGGTGCGGCGCTGCAGGACACCTACGAGGTGGATGAGTTGGTGCCGATGATCGAGGACACGCTGCGGCGCGGAATGAACATCGAGTGGGCCCGCGTCCGGCTGGACACCGGCGACGGTCGGGGCCATGGCGACACCGACGCCGGCGAGGCGGCGTTGCGGACTCCGATCGTGCTGGGTGACACGGAACTTGGCGTCATCGAGTGCGGTCCTCGCCACACCCGGCCGCTCGGTCCTGACGACGTCGCCATCGTCGAGACGTTCGCGCGGCAGGCGGCGCTGGCCATCGCCAACGTGCGGCTGACCACAGAGCTGACGAACAGGGCGCAGCAGCTGACCCAGTCACGTGACCGCCTTGTCAGGGCACAGGAGACCGAACGTCGTCGCATCGAACGCAACATCCATGACGGCGTCCAGCAGGAGCTCGTCGCCCTCATCCAACATGCAGGTGAGATCGAGCAGGGTCACGCCGCCGGCATGCCCAGCGAGGGCGAGCTGACCGATCTCCGCGAGGGGCTCACACGCCTGCTGACCACGCTCCGCGAGCTCGCGGCCGGGATCCATCCGAGCCTGCTCACCGATCGAGGGCTCCTCCCGGCCGTCGAGGCCCTGGCTGCCCGCCACCCGGTCCCCGTCGCCGTTCGTGTCGACCGCACGTTGCGGGGCAGGCGGTTCGCGCAGGCCATCGAGGGTGCGGGCTACTTCACCGTCGCCGAGTGCCTCGCCAACAGCCTCAAGCATGCCGCGGCGAGCACCGTCGAGGTCACGCTCGGCCGGCAGAACGGATCCTTGCTCATCGAGGTCACCGACGACGGCATCGGGTTTGCACCGACCATCACCGATGGCAACGGCCTCGGGAACCTCGCTGCCCGACTGGATGCGCTCGGCGGCGGACTCGTCGTCGATTCCCGGCCGGGGGGCGGTACGGCGGTGCGCGCAACGGTTCTGCTGGCCGACGAGCCCGGCTCGCAGCCGTGACCCGGCCGTTGCGCGTCGTCATCGCCGAGGACAACTACCTCGTCCGGGAGGGGGTCCGTCGCGCGCTCACCGCCTCGGGCGAGCTCGAGGTCGTGGCCGCCGTCGGCACTGCCGACGAACTCGTCGACGTCGCCGAACGGGAACGACCTGACGTCGTCGTCACGGACATCCGCATGCCGCCGGGGCACAAGTCCGAGGGCATCGAGGCAGCTCACCGGATCCGGGCTGCCCAGCCCAGCATCGGCATCGTCGTGCTGTCGCAGTACGCCGAGGCCAGCTACGCCCGCGAACTCCTGCGCGACGGCAACGACGGTGTTGCCTACCTCCTCAAGGAGCGTGTGGGCGACCGCAACCAACTGGTCAACGCAGTCCGCAGTGTCGCCGAGGGCGGTTCCATCGTCGACCCCGATGTCGTCGCCGCCCTCGTGGCGCGTTCCAGCGTGCAACAGTCCTCGGCGATCCAGGGACTGACCCGGCGCGAGCGCGATGTCCTCCAGCAGATGGCGCAGGGACGGACGAACGCCAGCATCGCCGACCAGCTCCACCTGTCGGAGTCGACGGTCGAGAAGTACTCGACATCCATCTTCGCCAAGCTCGGGCTGCGCAACGAGCCTGCGGTCCACCGGCGTGTCGCGGCCGTCATCACCTACCTCGACGAGCAGGGCCGTGCCACCGACTTCTGACTGCGTCGCGGTGCCCAGCCGCTGCGCGACCGACTGACGGGGCTGGGGTGCTCGGATGGGCCGGTCAGCTGCCCTCAGCGATCACGAGTGACTGCAGGTCGGCAGCAACGTCTTCGTCGACGGGAGGGCCGTGGCCGACCAGGATCACGGACGGCTCGAGGTCGGCCAGGACGCCGGCCGAGTCCCAGGCCAGGTCGATGTCGTCGGAGAA
>DATFMD010000209.1:0-4400 GCA_035267125.1 Nitriliruptoraceae bacterium
GCGGCAGCCGTACTGCAGCTCCACCGAGCCGCTGCCGGTCCCAACCCCCGACTCACCGCACCCCAGGGTGTCGGACAACCGGGCATGGACCGACTGGTCGAGACCGTCGAAGGCAGACGTGACCTCCGGGTCCTGGCCGGCAAAGCCCGCCACCGCCACGTTGAGGTCGCCCACCATCGCCTCCATCGGTGCCGGACCGGCACGCCAGTCGGCAACGCGGTCGAAGATGTCGAGGTAGGTGAAGATGAGTGGGATGATGACGGCCAGCGTTGCCCATGCTGCCTGGCGCTTGTGCCGCAGGAGCCATTCCCATGAACTGGATCCGGGCCCCGGGGCGGGCTCGTCGTCCTCGACGCCGTCGACACCGTCAGCGACCACGACCAGCCGGGACTGACCGGGCGCCAGGAACAGCACCGGGATGCCCAGGTTGGACGCAGCTGCGGAGGTGTCGTCGTCGACCAACCGCCGCACGTCGGTCAGCGCGTGGTCGACCGAGCGCCCGTCGAGCAGCGCAGCATGGAAGTCTCGCCCCACCGTGGCGGCGAAGTCATCGGCCACCAGCGTCTGCATTCCCACCACGGCAGGAATGCCGACGCCCGTCAGGCGGCGGGCGAAATCGGGAACCGCCGGCAAACCCGATCCCGAACCCATGGCGGCACATGCGTTCAGCACCACCAGTCGCAGGTTGCTGTCCCGGACGAAGTTCGCCAACTCCTGCGCATCGACCACGCCGTCGGGTCCCGACAAGCGGATCAGTCCCCGGCCACGATCATCGATGGCAGCGTGGCCGGCATAGTGCAGCACATGGAAGGGACGCCCGGCCACTTCGGCTTCCCGGAGGCAGTCGACGACCGCACGCCGATCCGGGTTCGCCAGGACCACCACCTCGTTGCCGCCACCGTCTGCGCTCTCCTCGTACGCCCGCCCGATTTCCTCGGCTTCGTCCCGGACCCGCGGCAGTGGGTCGTCGGGAGGACTCGACCAGATCACCAGGGCCCGTACCGGCCCCGCCACGGCCAATGGCATCGAGGGAACCGGCATCGAGCCCTGCGCGACCAGCCAACGAACGAGGGATCCCCCACGGGTGACGTACTCGCCCGTCGACGGGTTCACCATCAGCTCCCACGCCAGGCCCGACACGCGAGGGTCGGCAGTGATCATGCGCACCCTGACGAAGGCTCCGCCGGCGGCCACCTCATGGAACAGGTTGCGGGTGTGATCCTCGTGGAACAGGGCGTTGAACAACGCCGCTCCGGTCGCTCGCTGAGCGGCACCCTGCCGTTCGCCCGCCTCGAGATGGGCCCAGTCATGCACCGGTGCGGCCGTGGGAAGTCGGAAGGTCGAGCTGAGCACCCTCGCGCCGTGCTGGAAGGTGACCGGGGCCACCAATTCGGGGCCCAGCGCATGGATGTGCACCTGCAGGGTCTGGTCCGACGTGGGGGCCCGGGCAGCACCTGTGGCCACGGCCGGCGTGAGGGACACCGTGGGTGTGTCGATTTCCACGGCCGCCTGCTCGGCAGCCTCGTCGTGCTGTCGATCGTCATCCGGCCCGTCGGCCGTTCGCGACTCCATGGCGCCCCCTCGGCCCACACTCTAGGCACCCGGTCCCGGGTGGCGTTCCGATCTCGCGCCCTCGATCGATCAAGGCACCACTGGGGGGTCGGGTGGATCCAGCAGCGTGGCCAGGGCCGAGGCCAGGGCCACGGGGGACAGTGTCGTCAAGGTGTGGTCCTGGCCGGCCGGTGTCGTGAAGCCCCGATGGAGGTGGACGCCCAACGGACCCGAGGTGACCGTCATCGGTCCGCTCGACGCCGGACCAGTCGTGGCCATCACGGCGATGACCACGTCGGCGTCCGACTCGAGTCGATGCAGCGGTGGCTCCAGCGCGCTGGGGTCACCGCGTCGCTGCACCGAGGGCTGGCGAGGATGCCGACGCGTGTCGCGATCCTCGACCACGCCGAGCACCTTCAGCGTCCAGGCCATCGCGTGCTCCGGCGTGGCGGCCACGATCGTCTGGATGCCGACTCGGCGGTCGACGATGCGGGCCATGGCAAGGGCTCGGTCCCCGATCCGGTCCACGACGGCATGGAACCCGTCGGATTCGTCTGGCAGGACCACCAGGAGTGCACGCCGGACCGCTTCCTCCCGCATCGCCGTCACCGCCGCGTGCGGGCCGGTCAGCTGGATGTCCGGACCGTCAAGGTCGACCTCCCCCCGTGCATGGAGCAGGATCATGGTCGTGGACCGTGCAACATCTTGTTCGGCCACGGGGTGCCGCGCCAGCCGCGGCGCGTCGACCTCGTTCGCTGCGGCGGCATCCAGCAGGGTGACCTCCTCGTCGGTCATCACACCGATCACCATGGGGCGCCGACGGACCTTGCACTCGAGCGCCGACAGCGATGCCACCGGCGATGCGACGAGACTCGGCAACTGGCCCAGGGCAGGGTGGGATGTCATGGGCGCCTCCGGCGAACCGTCATGGTGGCGGACTCGCGCCAGGGAGCAATCGCCGACGCCAGCCACACCAGCGCACCGACGACCGCGGCACACACGAAGGTGACCGCGACCCGCCCGGGCAACTCCTGGAGGAACGAACCGGGTCCGACGGCGACGTGGTCGCCGATCTCGAAGGACGAGCGGGGGCGGCCGACTCGTGGAGTGGGGCCCCCGGTGTGATCGCAGATCGTGATGACCTCGCCACTGCGGGTCCGCACGTCCCACACCGACCTGGACCGGCCGCACCCCGTCCTGGGTCCTTCGACGAGCGCCACGACCTGGTCAGGTGCAGGCGAGGGCGTCACCGGGATGTCGTCGACACCACTCCAGGCCATGACGACGATCCCGGCCATGAAGACGCCCACGAGCACCAGCGCCCACCGAACGACATGCCGCAGCAGACGACCCGCCCGGTGAACGACGCGGCCCGGACCCCGCGCACGAGAGGTTGGCTCAGTCAAACCAGCCTCCGACCGTCGAGAACGCCGCGTCGACGCCATCGCCGACCACGCCGCCGACCACGCCGCCGACCTGGTCGCCCGCAATGGCGCCGACGACGCCGCCGACGGCGTCACGGACGTCGTCGACCACCTCCCCCACCGTCGTGGCAGCTCGGGACGTCGCGGTGGCGAGACCGTCGGTGAGGGCCCTGGCGCGACGGGCCAACACGTCGCGGTGCTGCCATGCCAGCGATCCGGCGACCAGCGCGACGCCAACGGCGATCCCCACCGGTCCACCAACGGCGAACGCAGCCACGGCGCCCAGGCCAGCCGCGCCTGCCACGACCCGGTCGACGTCGCCCTCGCGCACCCCGATGACGACGTCTGCCGTCGAGATCGCGATGCCGGCTGCCCCCAGGAACCGTCCGCCGGCGCGGGCCACGGTGGCCGTCCGCGGGAACCGCGCGGCCGCCGCGCCGACACCGCGCCGGATGACGGTCCAGCTGCCAGCCCGCCCGGCAGCGACCGACACGCGGGTCGCGTTCTGCTCCCCGCGCAACTGCGCCATGCGGTTGAGGATCCCCCGGTTGTGATCCCGCATCAGGCTGCGGCGCATCCGGCGGGGCAGTCCCGTCCCCCAGTCCGACGCCGTGGCGAGACGATCCTGCAGCCGCCAGTGGCGGAAGGTCGCCTGCGCGTGGCGCCAGGCGTCGCGCCAGGGTGTCAGGACCAGGTGGGCGCCGGCCTCGGCCTGGTCCGCGATGCCGGTCAGTTCGCGAAGCGGATCCACGATCCAGCGATCGAGACGCTCCAGTCGTCGGTCCGTGGCGACCAGTTGGTCGGCGAACTGGTCGAGGGTCGCAGCCAGCTCCCGGACCCAGGGAATCGCGTCGTCGAGCTGCACCGGCACGGTCACCAACGTCGCCGGTGCGGAGGTCGGGGCGGCGACGTATGCGTGCGCGCGCGACTCGACCCGCCCAACCGCCTCGACCACGTCACCCAGCGGTTGCCGCAGCTGGTCGGCGCACACCTCGATCGCGGTCGGATCGCCGCAGACCTCACCCATTGGCCACGACCAGTCCGGCTCGCCAGCGCTGCAGGTCCCGTTCGAATCGCACCATCGCCGCGTCGTGGCGCCGACGTCCGCTGCGACCGGCAGCGAGCTCGCCCTCCACGGCGTCGGCGGCGGCGTCCAGGTGGGCCGCGACGACGTCGAGGTCGACGATCACCTGCCGCAGTTGGGTGTCGATGTGGTGGGCGGTCTGGCCCCGCATGACCGCTGGCACGGCGGCGTGGACCGCACCCAGCACTGATCGCATGCGTGCCACCGCGGCAGCCAGGTCCTCGATGGCCGCCAACAGGTCCGCCGCCTCGTCCCGGGGAAAGTGGAACCGGGGTGGGCGCGTCGGTCGTGCCATGCGAACTCCAATGCTTGGAATGCATTGGAATGTATCGACATTGTTT
>DATFMD010000210.1:0-24044 GCA_035267125.1 Nitriliruptoraceae bacterium
CCGACCAGGCCTTCCCAGGACTTGTTGGGCGACAACCGGGGCGCGATCTTGTGGCGGCCCACCTGGCTGCCGACCGCGTAGGCACCGATGTCGGCCATGGCGGTGCAGGCGATGACGAGCAAGAGCGCGAAGCGGCCATCCTCGAGGCCCGCGATCAGGATCGCGAAGGACCCCAGGAAGGGCATCCACAGGCCCAACAGGCTGGTGACGCCCAGGCGGACCAGGGCGCCGTCACGGTCGGGGTCGGCCAGCATCCAGAGTCCGGACCCCAGCATGATGACCAGCATCCCCAGGACCTGGCCCAGGTAGCCAACGCGCCACGTCGCGCCGGCGGTGACGAGTGTGCCGGCGATCAACACGAGCACGAGCGGCGAGATGCCACGGGAGCGCAACTGCGCGGACGTCTCGAGCGCGCCGAGGACCATGAACAGGCCGATGAAGATCGTGACGGCGCCCTGGCCCAGGTACAGCGACGTGATGAAGGCCGCGGCGAGCACGACGGCGATGACGATCGCCATCGGCAGGTTGCGCCCCGTCGAGGGGGGCGAAGTCGGCGTCGTGGTGGCGTCGGTCACGTGGGGTCAGACCTCCAGGAGGTCTTCCTCCTTCTTGGCCAGCAGGTCGTCGATGCGGTCGACGCGAGCCGACGTCTCCTTGTCGAGTTGGTCGGCGGCTCGGTGGTGGTCGTCCTGGCCGACCTCGCCGTCGTCCTCGAGTGCCTGCATGTCGTCGCGCGCCGACCTGCGGATGTTGCGCACCGCGATCCGCCCCTCTTCGGCAGCCTGCTTGGCGATCTTGATGAAGTCGCGGCGGCGTTCCTCGGTCAACTCGGGGAAGACGCACCGGATCACCATGCCGTCCGTCGACGGGTTCAGGCCGAGCCCGGACTCACGGATCGCCTTCTCGACATCCGAGACGACGGACTTGTCGAATGGATTGACGACGAGGATGCGTGGCTCCGGGACCGAGAAGTTCGCCATCTGGTACAGCGGGGTCCGTGCCCCGTAGTAGTCAACCATGACGCGGTTGAGCAACTTGGGGTTGGCACGGCCCGTCCGGATCGACCCGAAGTCCTCGGTGACCTTTTCGACGGCCAGGTCCATCCGGAATCCGGCGTCTTCGAGAATGTCTGCAAGGCTCATGGTTGCCTCCCGTGTGGCAGGTTCAGCGGACGGTCACGGCGGTGGCGTGAGCCCGGGGCCGTGGCCGGACCGGGCTCAGGACTGGTCCCAGAACTGGGCGTCGGGTCGGGCATCGTGGCACCGCCACCAAGGTAGGCGCTCGCCGGGACCGTGGAGTGCAGGGCCGACTGGGGCCGGATCCCGACGACCGGGTCAGGCGTCGGGGCGACTGGTGACCAGGGTGCCCACGTCCTCGCCTGCCACCACCCGCGCGATGTTGCCCTCCTTGAGGAGTTCGAACACCACGATGGGCAGGTCGTTGTCCATGCAGAGGCTGATCGCGGTTGCGTCCATCACCCGCAAGCCCTGGTTCAGCACGCTGAGGAAGTCGATGTGGGCGTAGCGCGTCGCGTCGGGATCGAGCTTGGGGTCGGCGCTGTACACGCCGTCGACCTGGGTGGCCTTGAGGATGACGTCGGCCTCCACCTCCAGGGCTCGTTGGGCTGCCGTGGTGTCGGTCGTGAAGTAGGGCGCGCCCAGTCCCGCGGCGAAGATGACGACACGCCCCCGTTCGAGGTGTCGCATGGCGCGGCGCCTGATGTAGGGCTCCGCGACTTCCTGCATGTTGATGGCCGTCTGGACCCGCGTGTCGAGACCCTCGCGCTCGATGGCGTCCTGCAGGGCCAGGGCATTGATGACCGTGCCGAGCATGCCCATGTGGTCCGCGGTCGACCGGTCCATGCCGCGTTCGGCGAAGGCCGCGCCCCGCACCATGTTGCCCCCACCGACCACGATCGCGACCTCGGTCTGTCGGGCAGCAACCAGTGCAGCCACCTCGCTGGCCACGCGCCGGGCGATCTCGGGGTCCACCCCGGACGACGTGCCGGGCTCGGCGAACGCCTCGCCGGACAGCTTGAGGAGCACGCGTTTCATGGTCGGACGTTGGGGTGGGTCCTGGGGCACGCGAAGTCCTCCCGACAAGGGTGTGGGCGACGCCACTCGGCGTCGCCCACATCCTAGGTGCTCAACGAGTCTCGCGGTTCACCGGCCACGTTCGTCCCCCGAGGCTCCCGACAAGTCAGCCGACAGCGAGGACGAACGTGAGCCTGACCGCCAGAAGCCCACTCCGTAGGAATGGGTGACCAACGGTCAGGCGCCGACCTCGAAGCGGGCGAAGCGAGCGATCTCGATCTTCTCGCCCAGCACACCCTGGGTCTCGGAGATGACGTCGGCCACGGTCCGGGAGTCGTCCATGACGAAGGGCTGGTTGAGCAGCACCCACTCCTTGTAGACCTTGTTCACCTTGCCATCGACGATGCGCTCGACGATCTCGGCGGGCTTGCCCGATTCCTCGGCTTCCTTGCGGGCGAACTCGCGCTCCTTGTCGACCATGGCAGGGTCGACCTGGTCCTCCGAGACGACCAGTGGCTTCATGGCCGCGATGTGGAGGGCCAACTGGTGCGCCAGGGCCTGGAATTTGTCGTTCTTGGCAACGAAGTCGGTTTCCGACGACAACTGCAGCATCACGCCGACCTTGGGGGGCTGGCCGGGCGTGGGCGTGTGGGCGTAGGTGTAGACGATGCCGTCGGCCGCCGTACGGTCGGCAGCGCGGGCGTCCATCTTGGCGCCGGTGCGCTCGCGCACCAGGTCGGCGGCCTTCTGGATGTCGCCGTCAGCGTCGTCCAGGGCCTTCTTGCAGGCCATCATCGGGGCGTCGGTGAGCTCACGGAGCTTCTTGACGTCGGCAGCGGAAATTGCCATTGCTGTGGTCCTTTGCGGTGGATCGTGCCGCATGGGCACTTCGATTCGTCGCGCGTGTGCCGGACAGGGGCTGTCGGCGGCGACGTGGGGGACGAGGCGTGACAGGGTGCGTGGGCAGGCGCTGGAGTCCAGGCCCGCCCACGACCGTCACTCGGCCGGGGCCGGCTCCTGCTCGGGTGCAGCCTCGGCGGCTTCGTCGGCTGCCGGAGCAGCGTCGGCAGACTCGGCGGGGGCGTCCTCGCCAGGGTCGGCGGAGGCAGCCTCGTCGCCACCCGCGTGGGCGGCCTGCTCGGCAGCCTGCTGGCGCTCGAGCTCGATCTCCCACTCGGCCTTGGGCTCGGACACGTCCAGGCCACCACCGGCCGACGATGCAGCCTGCATGGCCTGCACGCGAAGTTCCTCGTCGGGCGAACGCGAAGCCCGCAGCAGCAACCCGTCGGCGCAGGCATCCCCGATGATGCGGGTCAGCAGGGCAGACGACCGGATGGCGTCGTCGTTGCCCGGAATCGGGTACTGCACGACGTCAGGGTCGCAGTTGGTGTCGAGGATCGCGATGACGGGGATCCCGAGGCGGTTGGCCTCCTTGACCGCGATCTCCTCGATCACCGTGTCGACGACGAACATCGCGTCGGGCGTCTTGGTCATCTCGCGGATGCCGCCGAGGTTGGTCTGCAGCTTCTCGTGTTCACGATCGAGCATCAGGACCTCCTTCTTGGGAAGGAGTTCGTGGGTGCCCGACGCCTCCATCGCCTCGAGTTCCTTCAGGCGCCCGATGCGCCCCTTGATGGTCTGGAAGTTGGTGAGCATGCCACCCATCCAGCGCTCGGTCACGTACGGCATGCCGACGCGGTTGGCCTGGTACTCGATGACCTCGTGGGCCTGCTTCTTGGTGCCGACGAACAGCACGGTGCCGCCGTTGGCGACCAGGTCGCGGGTGAAGGTGTAGGCCGACTCGATGTAGCCGACGGTCTGACGAATGTCGATGACGTAGATGCCATTGCGTTCGCCGTAGATGAATCGCTTCATCTTGGGGTTCCAGCGTCGGGTCTGGTGTCCGAAGTGGACGCCGGCCTCGAGCAACTGGCGCATGGTGACGACAGCCATTGGGGTTCCTTTGGTTTCGGTTGGGCCTCCGCCCGCGTCTTCCGTCCGACCCACCCGAGTTGCCGACGCGCGAACGCGTCATGGCAGTGCACGGGCACCGGGGCCGAGCCGTCGGCAGGCGTGTGGAGTGAGGTGGTCGCGTCGTGCGACCGGGTTGTCGTGGGTGCGTCCCACCGAGCCTGTCGGCAGGACGCGAACGAAGGCCCGGTGCGAGACACGGGCCTTCACGTCGTCCAGTGTACGCACTCGCAGGCCGCACGTGGTCGTGCTGGCCGGCCAACGCGCAACCCGGTCGACGGCGAACGGTCCGGCCCGACCGCCTCTGCTGCCCGGACGGGGCTCACCACGGCCTCGCGGGGGCGTCGGGGCCAGCGCCACTAGCATCCAACGGGCCATGGAGGGTCCAGCCGTGCCTGACCGCGACCAGTTCATCTTCGGAGTCGACCTCGACGGGGTCGTGGGCGACCACACCCGCCGCTTCCGGGAGATCTACGCGGACATCGAGGGCATCGACCCGGAGTCGCTGCCGCTGGAACGTGACTGGCAGTTCTCGCAGTGGGGGTTCGGTCCCGACGACTACACCACCTTCCACACCATCGCCGTCAACGACTACGACCTGTTTCGCACCATGCCACTTGTCGAGGGAGCCGCCGACGCACTGTGGCGGCTGTCCGACGCCGGGATCTGGATTCGCATCGTCACCCACCGGCTGTACGTCAACTGGGGGCACGAGAAGGCCGTCGGCGACACGGCCGCGTGGCTGGACAGCAACCGCATCCCGTACCGGGATCTGTGCTTCCTGGGCGCCAAGCCCGAGATCCAGGCCGATGCCTACGTCGACGACGCGCCACACAACATCACCGCCCTGCGTGCCGCTGGCAACGACGTCATCGCGTTCGACCAGCCCTACAACCGGGACATCGACGGATTGCGGGCCACCAACTGGACCGAGGTGGAGACCATCGTCACCGAGCTGGCTGCGGCCAAGCTGGGAGCCATGCCGCAGCAGCTGCCCGGCTTCGACGCCGGCGCCGACCGGCTCCACCGCCGCCAGGGCGAGGCGACGGGGCGTCCCCCCGGCGCCACCTGACACGCGGCCACCGGGTCCTGGAGCCGGTCAGCCCGCCCGGCGGCTGGTCCGGCGCATGTGCGACCTCGCCGCGTGCCTCGATCCGCGACTCAGCCCGCCATCTCCAACAGGCGGTCGGGGTCGACCACCTCGATCCGTCCGCGAGCGGTGGTCACCGCGCCCGCGCGGCGCAGTTCGCCCAGGCTCCTGGCCGTCGATTCGCGCGTGGCGCCCACCCAGTCGGCCAACTCGTGCTGCGTCATCAGGATCGGGTCGCCACGATCGAGCGCGGACAGGCGCGCGGCGACCCGCGAGAGGGTGGACTTGCTGCAGCGCTGGACCAGCCGGTCCTCGGCCCGCCGGACCTCGGTCGAGAGGTGGGCAAGCATGAGGCGTGCGACCGCGGCGTCGTCTGCCACCAGTGCCTGGACGACGGCACTCGGAACGTGGACCATTCGGCAGTCCGTGGCTGCGGTCGCGGTCGTGGCATGCAACCCGCCATCGGCTGCGGAGACGGCACCGAAGGCGTCCCCGGACCCGACCATGCGGACCACCAGTTCCTGGTCGGCCCCCACGGCCACCGTCAACCGGACGATGCCGTTGGTCACGAGTGTCAGGCCGCTCTCGGGCTCGCCCTGCCGGTGCACCACGCGCCCGCTCGGCACGGCCACCTCGGTCCCCCGCCGAGACAGCGCGCCCCAGGCACACGCGTGCGATCGCCGCGGCAACGACGCCGCGCCGGCTTCCCCCAACATGATCCCCCCAAGCGCCGGGCATCCCCCAGCCCGGTCCCCTGAGCATAACCATGCCGGCATCGACACGGGCCGACTTCCACGTGGAAGTCGGCCCGCGTCGATCGCACCTGTCAGGGTGGGGCGTGGCGCCCCCACCCCGCGGGAGTCATCCCTTCGTGCCGTCGTGGATCTGGATGTTGCCACCGGTCAGGTCGTCCCAGACGAAGGCGCCAGTGGCGCAATCAACGTCGAAGCTCAGGATCGAGTCCTCCTGTGGCTCACCATGGTCGACGAAGACGGCATGCACCGTGCACCCTTCCTCCCACGGGTTGTTGCCAACCCTGACGCGCGCCGCCGCAACCATCGCGGCCGTGTCGGCGTCAGCCTCTGGCGGGGCGGGATCGCCACCGAAGTCGTAGAACTGCAATGCGGTGATCTCGGTGGTCTGGATCTTCACGCCGTCCTGCTGGAAGTTGAAGTTCCAGTGGCCGACAAGGGATCCGTCCTCCATGTAGCCGGCGTTGCCACCGAAGTTCAGCAGCGTCGCACGGTTCTTGCCCTTCTCACCGTTGGTGATGTGGCCACCACCGGTGACGAAGTTCTCCGGGACCAGGATGGTCTTGGTCTCGTAGATGATCTCGCCCTCGTCGTCGCGCATCGGCTCACCGTCGATCAGCGCCCAGTCTTGGCACTCGTAGACGCCGCCCGGCGCGTCGGCTGCCACCGAAATCGTCTCGGTGAACACGGCATCCTCACCGTTCTCGACGACGAGGGAGTCCGGTGCGAACGTGGTGTCGATGACTCCGCCTGTGACCGCGTCGCAGTCGCTGTCCATCTCGACCTCGACGTCGATCTCCTCGAGCGCGGCCAGGATGGCGTCGGCAATGTCGGAGCTGTTGCTGGTCGTGGGCGCCACCGCGCCGCCAGTTGCGGCTGCCAGTGCGTCCAGTTCACCACCGGCCCCCGGCGCCTTCAAGCCGATGACCTTGATGTCGGCAGCCTGGAGCGCAGCGGTGGTGTCTGCCGCGGAGGCCCCCGGGTAGGGGAAGGGACCGCCACCGTCATCGGCGTTGTGGAACGCCGCATCGGTGGTCAGGACCGCTACTCGCGTGGCATCGTCGCGATAGTCGCACTGTTGACCCGCATCAACATCACCGGGACTGTCACCATCCGGAGGCACATCATTGCCATCCCCCGTCGCGACCTGGTAGAGCGCCTCGTACTGGGACTCGGGACCGTCGCCGAGGAAGTCCACGGCCATCCCGTTCACGGCGGCGAGCCACGTGACCTTGTCGCCGGTCAGTTGCTCGTCGAGCCGGTATGCATAGGTTGTCGGCGTTCCCCAGACTTCGAACGGAAAGTCGATGAATGACGCGAGTCCGGCCTGCAGATCTGTGACGCCGCCGGCCACGATGTCGTCCCAGAGCGGACCGGCCAGTGCCTTGATGTTGGGCAGGTCGTCGTCGTAGCTCCCCGACAGGTCGACGATGAGGCACATGTCGAGCTTGGGTGGCAGGTTGGGCGTGTGGACGGTCTTGTCGATGTCGACCGACTGGCCCGGAAAGACCACTTCGTCGACGGATTCAGGTGTCAGTCCGGGATGGTCGCCGTCGGCGCTGGCTGCGGTGCCCATCAGCATCAGCGCTGCGACCGCACCTCCGACGATCAGTCGTTTCGGTGTCCTGTGCATGTGGAGTTCCTTCGTGTCTCCCCCCGGAGACTCCCTCCGGGGCCCCAGGCATCAGCAAGGGTGATGCCAGTCCCCTTGACGGTAGGTTTGGCGATCGGCTCCGTCTGTGACGACTGGTACACAGCCGCGCTCACCGGGTTGGTGGGAGCAATGTCGGGACCAGGCGTCCAACCTGGCCGGTGGGGTCCACGTAGACGCCGTCGATTCGGACCGACACGTGCACGGACCCTGCCACGCCGTCCGGGTCCCCCGGGTGGGCCACGCCGGTGACGGTGCCGAGTCGGGTGGCGACCGTGACTGCCTGCCCGGCATCGACGGCGATCGTGGCCATCGGCCCCACGGTGGTGCGCACACCGCCGGCATGGTCGACGCTGACCCAGGCCGTGCCGGCGACCACACCAGCCCAACCCACGACGCCCGTGCCCATGGCCGTGACCGATTGCCCTGCGCTCGCGGCCAGGTCGACGCCCCGGTGGCCGGGTGCATAGGGACCGGCAGGCCCATCCCAGGGCGCCACGATCCGGCCCGACACCGGCCATGTCAGGACCGGCAGGGACGGCCCACCGCTTGGTCCGACCGTGGACGCGAATGGCACGGCATCCGCATGCGGGACCACCGAGAGCGCAGTGGCCGAACTGCCCTCGATCGGCCGGGCTGCCGCAGGCACCGGGGTCGCCGGCGCCACGACGACCATGCACACCGTCGCCAACCAGGCCACCAACTCGATGACTCGGCTGCCGCCTGCCAACCGAACGTTCATCGGTGCGGGTCCCGACACAGACGCAGGCCGTCGAGGTCGCGCGTGACCTGTCCAGCCACCTGCGCGGCCGTGATCGCGGCCAGCAAGGTGCCCGCGGCAACGTTGGACTGCGCGGCCAGGTCAGCCATGGTCACGGGTCGCGGCCACGCCTCGGCCAACACCGCCGCTGCTGCCTCGGGCAGGCTGGAAGCCACGAGCCCGGACGTGGCAGGCCCGTCCGGCACGGCGCCCCCCGCGACGTCGTCGCGGGCACGGTCGATGCCCTGCGGCAGGGCCGCGAGGAGGTCGTCGGGAGACCCACAGACCCCCGCGCCGTCGCGCAACAGCCGCAGCGGCGCACCGGATCCCGGCGCGCGTACGTCTCCCGGGACCGCCAACACCGTGATGCCATAGTCGGCTGCCCACGTGGCGGTCACCAGCGACCCCGACCGACTGCCCCCCTCGACCACGACGACCACGTCGACGAGCGCCGCGATCAGGCGGTTGCGCGAGCGGACCCGCCAGGGTCGCGGCGGTTCGTGGGGCAACGATTCCGAGACCAGCGCTCCCCCGGCGTCGACCACTCGCTCGAACAACTTGCCGGGACCGGCATGGGGTCGCGGGTAGGCCACGTCGTGACCGCAGCCGAGCACGACTGTCGTGCCACCATCGGTGTCCAGCGCCGCCCCATGGGCCGCCGCATCGATGCCGACCGCCCCGCCACTGACGACGTGCACACCGGCAGCCCCTGCCGCCTCGGCCAACCACGCCGCGATGCCACGGCCATAGGCACTCGCCCTGCGGCTGCCCACGATCGCCACGGCTGGTGTGTCCCGACGCCTGACCGCGCCCCTGATGGCCAGCCACGGCGGCTGCGCCGATGTCGCGACCAACCGCTCGGGCATCGCCGGATCCCCGGCCAGCGCGACCCGGACACAACCCTCGCTCCAGGCCTGTGCCACCCGCTGGCCCGTCGGGCTCGGCAAGACGGCCTGGGTGCCGGCCGCGCGGATGGCACTGCCGGGGTCATCCGTGTGCAGGGCCCGGCGCCAGTCGGTGGCGAACCCGCGTGGGTCCGCGGCGGCCCGCTCGACGATGCCGGCCAGCGCCTGCGGGTCGGTGCCGGCGGCGGCGACGTGCGCCCACGAAGCCCCCCCGGCCCGCGTCGTGGCACCCGGGTCCGCGGCGATCACGAGGGGCCATCCAGGTCGACGCGGTGCGCGACCGCTTCGTCGACATCGGCGGGCTCGACCCGATCGCGACCGTCGACGTCGGCGATGGTGCGCGCAACACGCAGGCACCGATCGAAGGCACGCGCCGACCATCCGAACGCCTCGATCGCGCGGGCCAGGCGACGTTGGGCGGGACGTCCCGTGCTGGCGCGCACCGCGTCCGAGGACACGTCGCGGGTGAGCATTCGCGCCCGGGGGCCGGACGGCTGGGCACCGAACTCGGACCAACGCGACGTGGCAAGTGCCCGTGCGGCGACCACGCGAGCAGCGACCACGTCGGACGATTCGCCGCTGGACGGGCCGACGAGGACGTCCTGGGACACCGGCTCCATGGCCAGGTGCAGGTCGATGCGATCCAGCAGCGGTCCGGACAGGCGACTGCGATGACGGGCAACCTGGTCGGGCCGGCAGGTGCACGGACGCCCGGCTGCTCCCGCCCGACCGCACGGACACGGGTTTGCGGCCGCCACCAGCTGCACGGCGGCCGGATAGGTCACCCGCGACTGCGACCGGACCAGCACGACGCGTCCGGTCTCGAGTGGCTCGCGCAGCGCATCCAGCGTGGCCCGCGGTGTCTCGAGCACCTCGTCGAGGAAGAGCACGCCCCGGTGCGCGCGCGACACCTCGCCGGGCCGTGCAACGCCACTGCCGCCCCCGATCAGGCCGGCGGTCGAGGTCGCATGGTGCGGGTCGCGAAACGGCGGACGCAGGTCCAGGCGCACCCGCTCTCCCATGATCGACCGGATCGCGGCCACCTCCAGGGCTTCCTCGTGTGCCAGCGGCGGCAGGATCGACGGCAGCCGTCGTGCCAGCATCGACTTGCCGCACCCGGGCGGTCCGACCATCAGCATGTGGTGGCCGCCGACGGCCGCCAGCTCGAGACAACGACGGGCAACGTGTTGGCCGCGGACGGCGGCAAGGTCTGGACCATGTGGGGAGTGGCTGACGGCAACCGGGCCCGGACGCGCACCCGACCGGTGGCCGGCTGCCACGGCGACCGCGTCGCGCAGGCTGTCGACACCGACGACGTCGAGGCCCGCCACCAGGGCTGCCTCCGCCAGTGCCTGCGACGCCACCATCAGGCGACCGGCACCGTTGCGCCGGGCCGCGGTGGCCACGGGCAGGGTCCCGGCACTGGGACTGACGCCGCCGTCGAGTCCGACCTCACCCCAGGCGACGATGCCGTCGAGGCGATCCGGCGGGATGTGGCCGGCGGCGCACAGCACGGCCAGGGCGATCGGCAGGTCGAATCCGGGCCCGACCTTGCGAATCCCGGCAGGAGCCAGGTTCACGACGACCTTGGCGCCCGGCAGCGAGAACGCCGACTGTTGGCACGCCGAGCGGATCCGGTCGGCGGCTTCCCTGACGGTCGCGTCGGGCAGGCCCACGATGCGGATCTGGGGCAGGCCGCCGGCCACCACCGCCTCGGCCGTGACCATGGCACCGGCGAGTCCGGTCAGCGCCACCGCCCCGACACGTGCCAGCACGCGACTGGACGTGTCGCTGGCCGGACCGGCCGACACCTCGACCGTGAACGAATTCCCGGCGCTCACAGCGCATCCACCACGTGGTGGAGGTGACGTGTGTCGAGCCGGACGCCGACGACGTCGAAGCGAACCTCGCGGTAGGGCAAACGCGCCTGACCCATGAACGCCATCGCCAGCCGGCGAAGTTGCGCGCGCTTGCGACCATCGATGGCGCCCAGTGGCCCACCGAACCCCTCGCCCCGCCGCGTCTTGACCTCGACGAACACGACGATGCCGTTGAGGTGGTCGAGGGCGACGATGTCCAGTTCACCGCGCAGGTCGCCCTGGCTGATCCGCCAGTTGCGGGCCAGGACCTCCATGCCCAGCGACGACACGTGCTCGACGGCCAACTGCTCGCCGTGGGAGCCGGTCGCTGCATGCCCTGCACCCGCAGGCATGGTCACCTGCGCCGGGCATGATGGCGCAGTGGGCAGGGGATCGTCCGGTGTCGTCATGCCTGCCACGCTACGGACGTGCCCGACGGGTCCGGCCCCCGCGCTCGCCGCCTGTGGACAGGGCCAGGAGCGCCCCGGTCGGCTGCGCCATCCTGCAGTGGCGAGACGACGTCCCACGCGTGACGCCGGGTCAGTCCTGGTCAGGCCGGGTCAGACCGGATCCCGCTCCCTGCCGGTGCGCAGGGGACCCGCCGACACCAGCAGCGCCAGCACCAGCGTCGCCACCAGGCCGTCGACCAACAGCGGCCACAGTGCCCGAGGCTGCTCCGCGATCAGGAACTGCTCGGGATCGACACGCAGCAGTTGGATCTCGGGAGCGATCAGTTCCTGCACCAGTCCGTCACCGGGTTCGGCGAAGGCATCGGGCTGCACGATCGCGACCCATTCGATGCCGAGTTCGGCCAACTCCCGGCCGTCGAGACGGTCGGGCCACGCCGACTCGAGGGTGCGCACGACACCCGGTGTCGGACCGTTCGTGGTCGGCACCGGAGCCGCCTCGACATCGTCGGGGGTTGCAGGTCCGATCACCACGGTTGGCTCCGAGGGCCCCAACGTGGCCGTCGGTGCGGACGAGGGCTGGACGGGATCGGCTGCCACGGGCGGGTCGTCGTCGACCACGACGATCGTGCCATTGCGAACCACCTGCCAGCGGGAGTCCACGAACACGTCCGTGGCAACCAGCTCCTGCAGCGGCGACCGCGCCTCGACCGGGGCCATGTCGAAGTCCTGGTGTCGAGTGCCCGGCACCTGCAGCACGGTGCCCCCATCGGGGTCGTCGTTGATCATCCGGGCCGCGAGCAGCCACGACGCCGGCACCTCGCCCGTTTCGGGCAACGGGTCGGTCCCTCGGGCGTCGGGCATGAGCGCCACCACCAGGATGATGCCGGCCAGGGCGACGCCGTACCCGGTCAGCCCGCGAACCCCCGGCGCCGCGTCCTTGAGCACACCATCGCCCAGCCAGACCACGACGCGCCAGGTCAGGTGCCCAAGGCCGACAGCCAGCATGAGGACCCAGGGCGCCAACAGGTTCGTGGAGTCCCGGACCGCGACCAGCCACGGCGCCACCGACGCCAGTCCGCCCACGATCGACTGGCCGGCCACGCTGGCCATGAACAGCACACCGACCACGCCGACGATCGCGGCCAGCGCAAGGCCGCTGCGAGTCCGCCAGTCGTGCAACAACCGCGGTGAGTCGCGCCAGCGACCCGCACCGTAGATGGAGACCACTGCAACGACGATCGCGACCAGGGCCACCAGCCAGGAGCCACGCGACGATGGTGCGACCGCCGCGTTCCAGTACCCGCCGCTGGTGAGCACGCTCGTGACCACCCCCGATGGGAGGTCGGCCGTGGCCGCCATGGCCTCGAAGCCGGCCGGATCAGCGGCGAATCGACCGGCCGCGATCAGCGCGGGGATGGCCGTGGCGGCCAGCACCAGCAGGGCCGGCACGGCGGCCCGCAGTCGGCGCGCGACGATGGCAACGACCAGCAACGTGGGCAACACGACGAGCCAGCCGGGACCACCCGCGATGCCGGCGAAGGCGGTGGCCCGCGCGAGCCGCCACCGATGGTCCGCGCGCAGGTGGATGACCACCCACGGCAGCGCGGCGAAGGCCACCACCGTCAGCCAGTCACCCTGGTCCAGCCGTGACCACACGAACGGATTCCAGGTCACGGCGACAGCCGCGACCGCCGCCGCCACGCGCGACCCGTTCGTGCCTGCCAATCGGCCTGCCCCGGCCCCCAGCGCGATGAAGGATCCGACCAACATCACGCGGACGAGCAGGTCCATGCCCACCACCTGCCCGACCAGGAGCGCCATCGACTGGCCGAGCAGGTCCCATGACGGACCCGCGCCCCTGGCCAGGGCCTCGACGTTGATGACGGGGTCCGAAATGGCGGCGAGGTCCCGCACGAGGATCTCGCCCGACCACAACCACGGTCGCAGGATCACCAGTCCGGACAGCAGCCCCAGCAGTCCCCCGACCCTGGATTGGGTGATCGGCGATGCCACTGGAAAGCGGACCTCGCCCGACGGCGGGCCCTCGTGGTAGGACCAGGAATCGGCGTCCCCGTCCCCTCCCACGCCGTCGCGCACCTCCCGGTCGGTGCCCGCAACCTCCAGCGATGAATCGATTTCTTCGCCGCCGCCATCGGTCGCATCATCGCCACCGGGGCCTGCTCCGGCCTCCAGCCCCTGTCCCTCCGGGCCGGTGAATGCCTCGATGGCCTGGGTCGGTTCACCCATCCCCTCCGACTCCGAGCTCGACGCGGCGGCCCGGGACGAGCGTTGCGCGCCGGCATCGAACGAGCCCTGCGCGCCGGTGTCGAACGAGCCCTGCGCACCGGTGTCGAACGCGGGGACGTCCGTGGACCCCGGTGCGGTGACGACCGGAGTCCGAACCCCGCCAGGCGGCACGAGCTGCGAGCCGCGCTCCGCCTCGGCCGGCGACTGCGCCGCCGTCGACGCGTCGGCAGACGGTTCCCCCGACGGCGCTGGGGTGGCGTCGGGGTCAGTCGAGGGGGGCGGGTGGTTGGTCACGGTGGATGGTGCCAGTCATCTCGGTCGAGAACGCGGCTGCGACGGGGGCACGCTCGCAATGGCCGATGCCCGTGTCGCTGCGGGCAACCCGGCCAACCCCGACACCGAGCGTGCCCGCCTGAGGGTAGGCCCGCTCCACCCCGCTCGTCCGGCAACCACGACGTGCGGTGAACCACGAGCCAGACCGGACGTGGCGCCCCCACGCTAGGCTTGCCACGCACGTTTTGCGCCGCCGAGCGGCTGGAGGCACCCAGATCCCTCCCGTCACACGCCTGTCGGTCGCCTCCACCGCACGCCCCGCCGCGGCACACTGTCGCTTCGCGCGAGCCCGCGGCCCACCCAGCCTCCAGGTCATTGAACCCATGCCAACCGATGCCGCCACGTCCGCCCCGCGGCCCGATGCCGACTCCTCGGTGCGCGGGGGGCGCTGGGCGATGGGCGCGGCGAGCCTGGCACTGCTGACGTTCGTCACCCATGCCGCGAACTTCGGGTTCACACTCCTGGGTGCACGCCTGCTCGCCCCCGGCGACTTCGCAACACTGACGGCGATGCTGGGCATCGTGCTCATCGGCATGGCGCCGGGGATGGCACTGCAGGCCCTCACCGCAACTGGAGTCCTGGGGGGGCCAGCCACGATCGAGCCCCCGATCGTTCGCCGCGTCGCCCTGTTGTTCGCGACCCTGGTGGCCGCCATCATGATCGTGCTGGGTCCGGCCCTGGGAACCGGGAATCCGTTGTCGGTCGTGGCAATCGGTGCAGCCGCGGGCCTGTTGCCGATGTCCGCCGCGAACGAGGGGGTGCTGCAGGGACGCGGCCAGTTCGCGCTCCTGGGGGTGGTCCTGAGCACGGGTGCGCTGGTCAAGCTGACAGTCGGAGCGACGGGCATGGCTGTCACCAGCGCCGTATGGGCGGCGGCATGCGGCATCGCCATGGGCTACGGCGCCCAGTTGGTCCTGTCACGATGGATGGTCGGCCACCGACGGCCGGTCGATGCATCGCCCGGGGGGACGCCGGCGCCCACGGTCATCGGCAGCGACGCAGACGGGATCGAAGACGCCGACAGCATGTTCGGCCTGCCTCGATCCGTGGTCTCGGCTGTCGTCATGATGGGCCTGTTGCTGGTCGTCCTCCACGTCGACGCGGTCATGGCACGACTCCTGTTGGGCGACCTGGCCGCCGGCCTCTACGCCGTCGGTGCGACCGCGATGCGAATCGTGTTCTGGGCCCCACAGTTCGTGGTGCTGTTGTTGTTCCCGGTCCTGGTGACCGATCCGCGCCGCCGGATCGTCGCCCTGGCCGTCGGCGGCCTGGCCGCGGCCGGAGCGCTGGCGACGTTGGTGGCCGCAGCCCTCGGCCCGGCGCTGGTGCCGTTCGTCTTCGGCCAGGAGTATGCGGCAATCGGTGCCGACCTGTGGCGATTCGCGTGGCTGGGCACCGCGGCGGTGAGTCTCCAGGTGTTGTGCCTGTCGGACCTGGCGACTGGCCGGCGCGAAGCGCTGTGGCTGCTGGCTGCGACCATCACCACGATCGTGGCGACGCTGATGGTCATGGAGCCGACCGCACCGGTCACGATCGTGACCACTGTCGCGACCATCGTGACGGGGGCCGTGGTGCTGGGCACGGGACGACGGCTGATGCACCGGTCCCCCACCGGGCCGGGTTGACCAGGACCACGAACGCCGCCACCCTGCTGGTGCAGCGGCGCGACAGACCAGCCGTGCCCGTGCGGACCGCGACCGGGAGGAACCTGCGTGGTCGACAACCCCAGCCCAGACGAACTGTTCGCGACGGATGCCTACCTGCGCACCGCCGAGGCGACGGTCACGGCCGTCGACGGCGACCGGATCATCCTCGACCGCACCGTCTTCTACCCGGGCGGTGGCGGCCAACCGGCTGACCGCGGCATCGTCACCTGGGACGCAGCCGACGGCGGCGTCGGGCACGCCGACGTCGTGGGCGTGGGACGCGCCAACGGGCGCATCCAGCACCAACTGGCGCTGCCCGGTCCCGACGCCGGGCCGCCGCCGGACACGCCGGTCCGACTCGAACTCGACTGGGACCGGCGCCACCTCTTGATGCGGACGCACACGGCGCTGCACATCCTGTGTGGCGTGATCTGGGATGACTTCGGGGTCGCCGTGACGGGCGGCAACATGGAGCCCGGCAAGGGTCGCCTCGACTTCGCCCTGGATGCCGTGACCTCCGAGCTCGGCGCGGCGATCGAACGTCGGCTCAACGAAGAGGTCGAACGCGCCCACGAGATCGTGGTCGAGTTCGTCGACCGGACGGCCGGTGACCTCGATCCCGCGCTCATCCGCACCAAGGCTGACTTGATCCCGGCCTCGATCAACCCCCTGCGGGTGATCGACATCGTCGGCCTGGACCGCCAGGCCGACGGCGGCACCCATGTTGCCGCAACCACCGAGGTCGGTCGCATCGAGGTCACCAAGACCGAGAACAAGGGCCGCGACAACAAGCGCATCCGACTCGCCGTTCACGACGCCTGGCAGGCGTGACCGCCACCCTTCGACGGGCACGCCAAGCGGCCAGGTTCAGGTTTCCCTCCATCCAATGAGGTGTCCGGATCGACGACGGGACCGGGAAACCTGGCACCGGCATGCCCAGCTCGAGACGCCAGGCCGGCGTGATCGCCCCCGGAGTGATCGTCAGAAGGCGCCGAAGGCCCATGCGACCAGCACCCCGACGATCGCCACGGCCAGCACGAGCAGCCACACGTCGCGGTTCTTGCCGTCGCGGTAGCGCCGCGTGGCGTTGAAGCCCATGGTCAGTCCCCGAAGATCGGCGGAAACTCGGTGTCGTCGTGGGACAGTTCCTCGATGTTGACATCGCGGAAGGTCAGCACGCGCACCTGCTTGATGAATCGGGCGGGGCGATACATGTCCCACACCCATGCGTCCGACAGCGTCAGTTCGAACCAGACGTCGTCGCCCGCATTGTGGGGCACGACGTCGACTTCGTTGGTGAGGTAGAAGCGGCGCTCGGTCTCCACGACGTACCGGAACGTGCGAACGATGTCGCGGTACTCCCGGTACAGCGCCAACTCGGCGCCGATCTCGTACTGCTCGATCTCGTCCCTGTCCATGGTCGCGAGCCTACCGGCGTGGTCACCACAGCCGTGGCGTCGTACGCGCAACGATGGGGTTCCACGAGTGGCGATGCAGCACACACGGTCCGATGGCGTCGAGCGCCTCGACGTGGGCCGGGGCCGGATAGCCCTTGTTCGTGGCGAACTCGTAGCCGGGGTGGTCGTCATCGGCTGTGGCCATGAGGCGGTCGCGGGCGACCTTCGCAACGATCGACGCGGCGGCGATCGAACTGGAGTGGGCATCGCCCTTGACGATGGTCGTGACGTCGGCGGGGTGGGCCGCGAGGTAGTCGAAGTTGCCGTCGAGCAGGACGACGTCGACATCGACGCCCAGCGCATCGACGGCGCGGGCAGCAGCCAACCGCAGCGCCTGGGTCATGCCCCAGCGATCGATCTCGTCATTGCTCGCATGGCCGATGCCCACGGCCACGGCACGCTGGCGAATGCGCTCGTCCAGGGCCTCACGACGGGCCGCGTCGAGCAACTTGGAGTCGCGCAACTTGTAGATGCGACGATCGGCCGAGAGCACCACCGCTCCACACGTCACGGGCCCGGCCCACGCACCGCGGCCGACCTCGTCGACCCCGGCCACGATCCGACCATCGTCCCAGTGGCCGCGCTCGTGCGCCACGCCGGGAACCTTGGGCAACTTGCGTCGCCGGCCGGTGCGACGATCGACGTACGTGCCTCGAGCCCTGGATGCGCGCACGGTCAGGAGGGATCGGGAATGGGGTCCCAGTCGACTCCCTCCACCGGACCAATGCGGTCCAGTGGCCAGATCCTGGCCACGGCGCGGCCGACCACGTCGTCCTCGTCGATGTAGCCGAGCGAGGTCCGGGAGTCGCCCGAATTGGGGCGGTTGTCGCCCATCACGAACAACGACCCCTCGGGGACATCCCACGCACCGTTGGAGGAATCGAGGATGGCATAGGGCTCGTCCAATTCGACCCCGTTGACCGAGACGACGCCGTCCACGATCTCGATCGTGTCACCCGGCAGCCCGATGACACGCTTGACGAAGTCCTCGGCGTCCACCGGCACGATGCCCAGGAACTGTCCGACGCCCGTGACCACGCGTTGCCCGGTGGACATCTCCAGATCAGCGCCGAACGGTTCGTCACCGGCGAACACGATCACGTCGCCACGGGCGAGGTCACGGAAACGGTAGGTCACCTTCTCGGCCGCGATGCGATCGTTGACCTCCAGCGTCGGCACCATCGACGCCGACGGGACGTAGAACACCTGGACGACGAAGGTGCGCAGGAGGAAGGCCAGCGTGAAGGCCAGCAGCAGCATCAGCGGAACTTCGTACCACTTGGAACCGGAGGTGCGGTCGGCCCGTTCGGACGTCACGGCGACCTGGTCGCGTTCCGACAGCGGCTCAGGACGACGCCCGACCGCGTGCATCACGTCCGTGTCGCGGTTGTCCCAGCGACGAATCTCGGTCGTGTCGTCGTCGCGGACGGGCGCGACCGCGACGGCAGTGCCAGCTCCGTTGCGCTCCGAGTCGTCACCTGCGGCGTCAAGGTTCGTGCCCGCGGCGCCGCGGCGCGTTCCCGTGGTGGCAAGGGCGACGGCAGGCGTGCCCCACGTGCTCGCGGCCGTGCGCGGGACGGCGTCGGCATCCTCCGATGCCGCAGTGGAGCCTGGTGTGACCGGGGCCGGCGATCCATGGCTCGTCGGCTCGGGGCTCGCCGGATCGGCGTCGGGATCTGGAGCGATCGTGACGACCAGCCGATCCCCGGAATCGTCGCGAGCGGCCTGACTGCCAGCGGGGCTGTGGGGGCCGAACAGCCGCGACGACGACAGGGCAGCAGGCTCGATGGCCTCGATCTCGATGGTGGCCGCGGCAGCTCGAGGCACCGACGAAGCCGGGTCGGACGATGCGGACGGTGCATCCGGCGGAACAGGGTCGGACGGTCCATCCGACGCAGCCGAACCGGACGATGCGGACGGTGCATCCGACGAAGCCGGCTCGGACGATGCGGACGGTGCATCCGACGGAACCGGCTCGGACGACGGGGCGGCGTCGTCGGTCGAACCCCGTGGTCCGAACAGTCGCTCACCTGTCACGTTGCATCCTCAGTGCGGCCATGCGGTCCTCGGCGTCGGTGCCATGCAACCACATCTGGGCCGGCCGGGCTTCGGACCCGGGCGTACCGCGTCCGGACGGCTTCCAGTGGACCCGGACATGGCAAACGGGGCACCGTTGGGTACCCCGTCGTTGCCCAATGCCGGGAATCAGTTGGCTGCGGTCGTCTCGCGCTTTTCCTTGATCCGGGCCTTCTTGCCGACCCGGTCGCGCAGGTAGTACAGCTTGGCGCGACGGACCTTGCCGCGGCGCGTCAACTCGATCGTCTCGAGCACGGGGCTGTGCACCGGGAAGGTGCGCTCGACGCCCACACCGAAGGAGATCTTGCGCACGGTGAACGACTCGCGCATGCCGCCGCCCTGGCGACCGATGACGACGCCCTCGAACACCTGGATGCGGGAGCGGCCACCCTCGGTGACCTTGACGTGCACCTTGACGGTGTCACCCGGACGGAAGTCGGGAATGTCGTCGCGCATGCGCGCGGTCTCGACGAGGTCGACCTTGTTCATGACGTGTGCCTTTGCGGCGTTTCGAAACGTGGGGCGCAACGGTGTCCGGCGGGTTCCACCCAGCCGCCAGTTGCACGGTGGTGCTCCTCGATGTGTGGCACGGCGCGAACTGCCGAGGCCGTCGTGGGCGGCGTTGCTGCCAACCGAGACACGGCACCACCACCGCATGGAGGAGTTGCGACCACGGAGCATATGGCATCCGGGCCGTGGCCGCCAACCAGCGACCATGGCCCATGGCCACCCCAGTACTGGTCGGACGACCGTCGTCATCCGGGCGGTCGGACCGTCGTCACCCGGGCGCCTGGTTCGGATCCGTGTCGCCATCCGGGAGCAGGTCGGGTCGACGGCGTCGGGTCAGCGCGACCCGCTGGTCGTGGCGCCATGCCTCGATGAGGGCGTGGTTGCCCGACAACAGCACGTCGGGGACGTCGTGCCCACGAATCGTCGCCGGGCGGGTGTAGTGGGGGTACTCGAGCAAGCCGTCGGCGAACGACTCGTCAGCAGGAGACGCCGCGTTTCCCATGGCGTCGGGCAACAGGCGCACGACGGCCTCGAGCAGCGCCAGCGCCGCAACCTCCCCACCGAAGGTCACGTAGTCGCCCAGGGACACCTCGTCGGTCGCCACCAGGTCATGGACACGCTCGTCGATGCCCTCGTAGCGACCACAGCACAGCACCAGTCGTTCCTCTCGTGCCAACTCCGTCGCAAGCGCCTGGTCGAGGCGGCGACCGCGCGGCGTGAACAGGATGGTTCGCGGTCGTGGCCCACCCGCCACGTGCGCCAGTTCCTCCGTCGGCGTGGCATGGTGGGGCGGCAGGTCGTTCCAGACCGCTTCCGCCGCGGCCACCCAGACATCGGGCCGCATCACCATGCCCGCACCACCGCCGTAGGGCGAGTCGTCGACGCTGCGGTGAACGTCGTCGGTGTGCTCCCTGAGGTCGTGCAACCGCAGGTCCACGAGCCCCGATTCGACCGCCTTGCCCAACAGCGACAGGCCGGCAGGACCGGCGACGTAGTCCGGGAAGATGGTCAGGACGTCGATGCGCACTCAGGCCACCACGTCGGGGGTGTCGGAATCCTCGGCCTGGTCCGCGCTGTCGGGGTCGTCGGGCACCAGACCCTCCGGGGGGTCGACCACCATGAGGACGTCCCGACCGGTGTCGTCCGTCGCCACCTCGACCAGGTCGTCGTCCGACGGCAACAGCCACGTGTGCCCGTCGAAGTCGACCTCCAGGAGTTCATAGCCGGCCACGCTTGGGAGTTCGACCAGGTCGGTGACCGTGCCCAGCCATCGGGCATCCTCGGTCACGACGTCCAGGCCCACCAGTTCGTGGGCGTAGTAGACGTCGCTGTCGGCCACGTCGGCCGGCGGTGCGACGATGGTGGCACGCCGCAGTTCCTCGGCGAGGTTGCGGTCGTCGATGCCCTCGAATGCAACGAGCAGTCGCCCCGCGTGGGGACGACTGCTCTTGACGACCATCGCCGACGTGCCGACCATGACGTCCGTGCCGGGCGCGAAGCGCCCCTCGACATCGGACTGGGTGGCGACGACGACTTCACCGCGGATGCCGTGCGGCTTGACCACACGGCCGATCACGATGCCGTCGTCGGTCCCGGCGTCGGTCACCTGCTCAGTCCTCGATCTCGACGTTGACGTTGACGTCGTCGAGCGACCCGGCCGCCTTCATCAGCGTGCGCAGGGCCTTGGCGGTGCGGCCACGACGACCGATCACCTTGCCGATGTCGTCGTCGTGCACGATGAGGTGGAGGGTGACGCCGCGGTCATCCTCGGAGACCTCGACGCGCACGTCGTCGGGGTGGTCCACCAACTGGCGGGCCACGAAGTCCAGGGTGTCCTCTGCACGAACGCTCATGCGCCACCCTCGTCTTCAGCCTTCTTGGCCTTGGCCTTCTTGCTCAGCTTGGGGCCCTTCTCGGAGCGGTCACGCTTGGGCTTGTCACCCGGCTTGAACTCTTCCCAGATGCCCTGGATGCGCAGCAGCTTCTCGACCTGCGAGGACGGTTGGGCGCCGACGCCGAGCCAGTAGAGGGCACGGTCACGGTCGACCTCGATCGTGGAGGGCTGGTCCAACGGGTGGTACTCGCCCAGGATCTCGATGAAGCGACCGTCACGCGGCGCGCGGGAGTCCGCGGCGACGATGCGGTAGTGGGGACGCTTGTGGGTGCCTTCGCGACGAAGGCGCAACTTGACTGCCATGGTTGGTTCTGCCTTGGATTGGCCCATCCGACATGCAGCGAATGTGGATGTGGGAGGGCGATTGTCGGGTCGGCCCGTACCGTCCGGGACACGTCTGCGAAGGTGGCGGCAGGTGGCGCGGCGGCGGAGGTCGACGATGAAATGGTCGCCAGGATGCGCGCAGCACGATGACGACTGGTCGGAAGTGTAGCGCCACGCTGACGTCGGAGGACTGGCCTGCCCTCGACCGTTCGCCGTCGCCGTCGTCACCAGCGGTCGTCACCCGCGATCGTCACCGCCCGACCGTCACCGCCCGATTCGTCGTCATCGCCTGCTGGTGCGTGCATCGACCGGCGGGCCCCCACCCGAGACGATGACGCCGGTCAGCCAACCCACGGCGAAGGTCGCCACCAGGATGGCCGCGGTGACCAGCCAGTTGTCGGGCTTCGCGGTCATCACCCACACGAGTCCGACGCAGACGCCGACCAGGCTGTGGACCGGACCCCAGATCGCCGCCGACCGAGCCGACCGTTGCAGCCCGGGCAGGTCTGCTGCGGTGTCCCTGTGACGAGCATGCTCCTGGATGCGGCGCAACTTGCCGCCGCCGACCATGGGGCCGATCGGTGCGAGCAGGAGCAAGGCCACGGCCCCGAGAGTGATGAACGGGTAGGCGAACCCCGACTTGGCGTCAGTGGTCCAGACCGCTCCGGCCAGGTGGCCACCCGTGAACAGGCTCACGACCGCCGATGCCAACGTGACGACGCCGCCCGCCCGGGCGAACGATGCCCATTGGGCGATGTCGTCGACGGTGACGGCGCGGCGCATCCTGGCGCCCGCCATCATCGTCACCACGGCTCCGGCCACCATCCCGGTGGCAGCCAGGACATGGAGGAACACCGAGATCTGGTCGACCATCTGCGCTGCCTTGGAACGGAGGAAGAGCGGAGCCGTGGGGGTCTGTGGGGCCCCACGATAGGCGGACCTGGCCACGTGCCGGTGGACCCGCTGCGTGCTGGATCGCGGTCCAACCCTTTCCTGGACCGCAGTCCAGCTATTTCTTGGACTGCAGTCCGGGGAACCCACCCAGCCCGCCGGCACCCGGGGGACCACCCGGCAGTTGCCCCGACTTCATCATCTTGCGAGCAGCCTGGGCCTGCGCGGCCTGGGCCTTGCGACCCTTGGGCTTCATCGAGTCCGTGCCGGCCATCTTCGACACCGACTTCATCATCTTGCGCGCCTGGTCGAACTGCTTGAGGAGACGGTTGACCTCCTGGACGGTGCGCCCGGATCCCGCCGCGATCCGCCGACGACGGCGTGCCCCACCCTTGGTCAACAACTTCGGGTCACGTCGTTCCTCGATGGTCATCGACGTGATCATGGCCTCGACGTGGGCCAACTGCTTGTCGTCGACGTCGACGTCCTTGAGGGCCTGGCCCATGCCCGGCAGCATGCCGAGCACGCCCTTGAGTGGGCCCATGCGCTTGACCATCTGCATCTGGGACAGGAAGTCCTCGAAGGTGAAGTCCCCGGACAGCAGGGTCTCCTCGGCCTTGGCCGTCTCCTCCTGCGTGAAGGTCTCCTCGGCCTTCTCGATGAGCGTCATCATGTCGCCCATGCCGAGGATGCGGTCGGCGAGGCGATCCGGGTGGAAGGCCTCGAAGTCCTCCATCTTCTCGCCCACGGAGGCGAACAGGATCGGCCGGCCGGTGACTTCGCGCACCGACAGGGCGGCACCACCACGGGCGTCACCGTCGAGCTTGGTCAGGATCACGCCGTCGAAGCCGACGTCGTCGAGGAAGGCCTTGCCGACGTTGACGGCCTCCTGCCCGATCATGGCATCGATGACGAACAGGGTGGCGGTCGGATCCACGGCGGCGCGGATCTCGCGTGCCTGGTCCATCATCTCGCCGTCGACGTGCAGGCGACCGGCGGTGTCGACGATGACGACGTCACACCCGGTCTGGCGCGCCTTGTCGAGCGACTCGCGCGCCACGGTCACGGGGTCACCGGACTCGACCGGGGCATACACGTGGACGCCGACCTTCTCGGCATTGACGCGCAACTGCTGGACCGCGGCGGGCCGTTGCAGGTCACAGGCCACCAGCATGGGCGTGCGGCCCTTCTTCTTGAGTTGCTGGGCCAACTTGCCGGCAGCGGTGGTCTTGCCG
>DATFMD010000211.1:0-12178 GCA_035267125.1 Nitriliruptoraceae bacterium
CCGGGCCCTGCCGACACCCGCGCTAGTCGGACCGGGCGACGACCTCGGTGACGCCCTCGTTGCAGCCTTGGAGCACTGGGGCGGCGACCTTCGCGACGGCGATGTCGTCGCCGTGGCCTCGAAGGTCGTCGCGCTCGCGGAGGGGGCCGTCATTCAGGCCAGTCCCGGGGCCAGGCCCGCGGCCAGTCCCGGGGCTAGTCCCGGGGCCACTCCCGGAGCAAGTCCCGGGACCGACGACGACCCCAGGCGAGCACTGGCCCGCAGCCAGGCGGATCGCATCGTCGCCGATGCCACCCAGGCACTCGTCGTGGCCACTCGTCACGGGTTCGTGTGTGCCAATGCGGGCATCGATGCATCCAACGTCGCGGACGGATTGCTGCTCCTGCCCCTCGATCCGGATGCGTCGGCCGCCGCGCTGCGCGCCCACCTCTCACGGGCACTGGACGTCGACGTCGCCGTGGTCATCACGGACACGTTCGGTCGACCGTGGCGCATGGGACAGGTGGACGTGGCGCTCGGAATCGCGGGGATGGCTGCCCTGCGCGACGAGCGCGGCGGCCACGACCTGCACGGAAGACGCCTCGACGTGACCGTGGCCGCGGTGGGCGATGCCGTCGCCGCCGCCGCCGACCTCGTGCGCACCAAGGCGTCGGGCGTGCCCTTCGTCCTGCTGCGTGGACTGGAGGTGGGAGGTGATGGCACCGGCCAGGACCTGGTGCGGCCGATCGACGAGGACCTGTTCCCGGCCGGCGGGCCGACCCTGTTCGACCATGCCGTCACCGCCCGCACCGAGCGCCCGCACCGCCTGGACGACAGCGGACTCGTCGCGGCGCTGGCCACCGCAGCCGACACAGTCGTGGTGGCCCGCAGTGACGACGTGACGATCACCGTCGTCACCGAGCCACGCCCCGCCATCACCATTGCGGCACCGACGGAACTCGACGCCGGCATGGCCACCGAGGCCGTGCGCATCGTGCTTGCCGGTCGCGGCATCGCCATCGAGGATCCGCAGGTGGGCGCACCAACGGGACCCGGGCGAGCCGTCACGGTGCGGGTGCAGCCGGCGACGGCATCCGCCCCGGCCTGACGATCAGGCCGCGATGCGACTGCCAGCCGGCACGGGATCGTCGGCGCCGACGGCAACGCCGTCGCCCACGACGACGTCCGCCAGCGGCCCCAACCCTGCGGCCAGCGTGGCCCCACGCCCCAGGATCGAGTCCTCGACCGTGGTCGTCGCCCCGACGCAGGCACCGTCCAACAGCACGCTGCGCCGGACGCGGGCACTCGCCTCGACCCTGCTGCCTGCGCCGAGCACCACGTGCGGTCCCACCTCGGCATCCGCCTCCACCCGTGCGTCGGCACCCACCACGACGGGACCGTGCAGTCGGGTCGACGGCGCGACGAACGCGCCAGGGTGGACCCGCACGCCACCACCCCGGTCATCCAGGCCGTCCATGCCCGGCCACGGCATCGCGCCGTCCAGGACCAGTTCGTGGCCACGCAGGTACCGGGCCGGCGTGCCGAGGTCGGCCCAGACTCCATCCCAGACCACACCCTCGATGTGGCCACCGTCGGCAAGGATGCCCGGGAAGACGACCCGTTCGAAGGACAACGACCCCTCGGGGAACGCCAACAGGGCCGCCGGCTCGAGGACGTAGGTCCCCGCATTGACGGTGTCCTGGCCCGGCAGCGTCCCGGGCGCGGGCTTCTCGACGAAGTCCACGACCTGGGTCCCCTCGCGCACGCAGACCCCGAAGGTCGAGGGGTCCTGGACCCGGATCAGGCTCAGCGTCGCGTCGGCGCCGGCCGCGACGTGGGCGGCAACCAGGGCCTCGAAGTCGACGTCGGTGAGGATGTCGCCGTTGCACACCAGCACCGGGCCGCTGGCACGATCGATCACGCTGCGCACGCCGCCAGCGGTGTCCAACGGACGTGGTTCGGGCACCAGCACCACCTCGACGCCGTGGGCTGCCACCATCGGTGCCACCACCTCGAAGGGCTCCGTGTCGGCGCCCACAACCAGCGACACGCGCGTGACGCCGGCCGCCGCGAGGCGCAGGATCTGGCCGGTGAGGAACGGCACGCCGACCAGCGGCAACAGCGGCTTGGGGCACGCGTCGGTCAGCGGAGCCAGGCGGGTTCCCCTGCCTCCGGCCACGATCATGGCCTCGCGCACAGTCACGATGGCGACGACGCCGACGCGTCACCCGCGGCCGGGCCACGCACGACCCGGGTGTGGAGGTCGTCGAGGTCCGGACCGCCGACATGCCAGGTCCCGGGCCGACGTGCGGCCGCGGCCCACGCGACCAGGTCGGCAATGCCATCGGGGTCGGCGTCGCCGCTGCGCACGACGGCGCCGCCACCCGCGGCCACGATCGTCTCCGCCGCTCGCCACGCCCGCCCGGGCATCCGCGTCGGCGCCGGCGCAGTGAACTCGTCGGGGGCTCGCTCGTCGCCACCCGACGACACGTGGTCGTCGAACACGGCCGACGTTCCCAGGAACACGACGAACGCCCCCGTCACCGCGGCGGCGTCGCACCACCAACGGGTGCGTTCGACGACGTCACCGTGGATCGCCAGGTCGCTGGCGTCGTCGCGGCCGGCCGACCGCGGCGGTGCCACGACGAGCACTGCCGGATCGAGGCTCGCCACGACGTCCACGGCCTCGCCCGGGGTTCGCGCGGTGCGCGGGCGAGCACGGTCGCCAAGCACGACCACGAGCGATTCGGCAACCGGACCCGGTTGCAGGTCGACCAGGATCGGACGCGGACTCACTCCCATGTCGAGCCCACCGTCATGACCACGTTGGCCGGACCATCGTCGAACACGCATTCCGGGTTGTCGGGCTGCGGTGGCATGGCTTCGACCTCCAACTCCTCGACGGGGATCGAACCCAGCGCCTCGACGACGAGTTCGGCCAGCACGGCGTCGCTGGCCAGGTACTGCAACACGACGTTCTCCTGGCTCTCGTCGAAGTCGGCGCGCGGGTCCAGGTCCGACGGGTTGACGGCACACGCCACGGTGAAGCCACGACTGGACAGGTAGCTCTGCGCGCTGCCGGCCAGGCCCGGGGTGCCCACCCCGTTGACCACGACCACGGTGACGTCCTCGGGCCCCAGTTCGTCACTGGTGGTGACACCGACACCGGTCAGGTCCTCACCTTCCCGCACGGCCTGGAACAGGGTCGTGGCCTGGTCCACGTACACGAGGGTGTCGCCACCCTCGCTGCGACGATAGGACGGGACGACGCGAACGATCAACTCGTCGGGATCGAAGTCGGCGATGTCGCCGGCCACTTCGAACATCCCGCGCAGGCCCGGGTCCACGTCGCTGGCCACCGCTTCCGGGAGCGCATCCAGTTCGTCGTTCACGCGAAAGGGGTTGCGCAACACGGACGTCAGCCGCATCCGGTCGAGGACCTGGGCGATGAGGTAGTGCTGTTCGGCGATGCGCTGGCGCTGGACGGCCAACGGCTGGTTGGCGTCGGCACGACTCGACAGGAAGCCTGCCGCCGCGGCGCCGTCGAGCAACTGGCACCCGGCGGACTGGCCATCGGCAGGTGCCTCGGGAGCCGATGACGGCGCGGTCCCGGCGGCATCCGGGGTCGCGGCCGGCGTGCCTCCTGACGTGGCCGTGTCGGCGGGGCTGGTCGTGTCGGCGGGGCTGGCAGTGTCGGCGGGGCCGGAGGTGGCGGCGGCGGGGCCGTCGCTGGCCGTGGCGCCGGCGGGGCCGGCAGTGCCCGGCACGGTGGCAGCACCGGCAGCAGGTGAGGGACTCGCGGTGCCGGCGTCCGACGCGGGTTCGGTCGATGCACCGGGCTCGGGGCCCAGCGTGACCTCGTCGAGGCACACGTCCACGCCGCCCACGGCGTCGACCACGCCGACCACGCCGGCGAGGTCGATCTCGACGTAGTGGTCGATCGGCATCTGGGTCAGGTCCTGGATGGTGGCGACGAGCGCATCGGGCCCACCCAGTGCCTGCACCTGGTCCAACCGGGTCGTGCCGATGTCCAGCAGCCCCGGTGGCCGCACCTGCAGGTCGGCGGGGAAGTTGATCACGACCGTGCCCTCACGGGCAGGAGAGGTCTGCAGCAGCGACACCTGCAGGGCCAGCGCGGCACCGCGCGGATCGGCTGTCGACGAGGCGATGCTCTCGGGCTGCACGGCACGGCGATCCACCCCCACGACGAGGGTGGTGGAGGTGCCCTCGACATCGTCCTGGGGTGCGTCGGGGTCCATGTCGTTGAGCACGAGCGTCTGGATGTCGACCGGCTCGAGGGCCGTGGCCGCCTTGCGCACCAGCAACCCGATGACGACCACGAGCGCGACGATGGCCACCACGATGGCCCACTTCAGGAGTCGCCATGCCACCGTGCGCCGGCGCCGATCGGGCCGGCGCACGGAGCGAAAGACGAAGTCGTCGGACACTGGTTGGCTCGTCGGGACGCGGCGGACTGTGGACGGTGACCGGCGGCTTCACGGCCCCGGTGCCGGCTGCGGGGTGGCCTGAAGGCCTCGGCGCCCATGCGGCAGGAACGGGGTGCGCCATGCTGGGTTCGCCCCTGCGCGACTCCAGTTCCGGCGACACGACCGGCGGTCGATGACGGTACCAGTGAGCCCACGGACGGCCGCGCCCCCAGACCGCCCTTCGGACCCGCGTCGGCACGGCTCCCCGACCTGGCGCCCCACCGCCCCGACGACCGCTCCGGACGGGGGTGGCCTCAGGCCAACTGGGCAGCGTCGAGCGCGAACAGGTCGCGGGCAGTTGCCGTCACCTGCGGCGCCAACGCGTGGACTTCCGGCAGCAACTGCTCGGCAAAGAACCGTGCCGTCGTGATCCGGGCCCGGTGGAAGTCGACGTCGCTGCCCGCCTCCACCTCGTCCAGCGCCGCCGACGCACCCTTGGCAAGCAGGGCTCCGGCCACGGTGGTGGCGAACAGGCGCAGGTAGGGCGTGGCACCCGCGAACACGTCCTGCAACTCATCACGCTGGCCCATCAGCCAGTCGGTGGTCTCGGCAAGCACGTCGATCGCCGCGGCCACGGCGGCCATGGTCGTGGCCAGTTCGTCGCGGTCGTCGGTGGTGTGCGCCCGCAGCGACTCGATGTGGGTGGTGACGAACGCACCGCCGTCGTAGCCCATCTTGCGCCCGACCAGGTCGAGCGCCTGGATCCCGTTGGTGCCTTCGTAGATCGGTGCGATCCGGGCGTCCCGCCAGTACTGGCCGACCCCTGACTCCTCGACGTATCCCATGCCTCCGTAGACCTGGATCGCAGTCGAGGCCACCTCCACACCCAGGTCGGTCGACCAGGCCTTGGACAGGGGCGTGTAGAGGTCGGCGAGTTTCTGCCACTCGGCGGCCTCGTCACCGTCCAGCGCATGGGCGAAGTCGAGCGCGATCCCGTTCATGTAGGTCAACACACGCATGCCCTCGATGCGCGCCTTCATGGTCATCAGCATGCGACGCACGTCGGCATGGTCGATGATCGGCGACGACTCACCACGTGGCGCACCCAAGGCGGTGCCCTGGTGGCGTTCCCGGGCGAACCCGAGCGCCTGCTGGTAGGCAGCCTCGGCCACCGACAGGCCCTGCATCCCGACCGCCAGGCGGGCATCGTTCATCATCGTGAACATGGCGCGCATGCCGTCGTGCTCGCCACCGACCAGGTAGCCGATCGCACCATCGGAGTCGTCGCCGTAGGCCATCACGCAGGTCGGTGACCCGTGGATGCCGATCTTGTGCTCGACCGACACGCACGTGACGTCGTTGCGCTCGCCCAACGAGCCGTCGGCCTCCATGAGGTACTTGGGCACCACGAACAGCGAGATGCCCTTGGTCCCGGGCGGGGCGTCGGGCAGGCGCGCCAGCACCAGGTGCACGATCTGGTCGGCGAGGTCGTGCTCGCCGTAGGTGATGAAGATCTTCTGGCCGGTGATGCGGTAGGAGCCGTCGCCCGTGGGCACCGCCCTGGTCGTCAGCGCGCCGACGTCGGAGCCGGCACCGGGTTCGGTGAGGTTCATCGTGCCGGTCCACTCCCCCGACACCATCTTGGGCAGCCACTCCTGCTGGAGCTCCTCGGACGCGTGGTGGAGCATCGCGTAGACCGCGCCGGTGGTCAACAGCGGGCACAGCGAGAAGCCCATGTTGGCCGAGGTCAGCATTTCCTTGAATGCATTGGCGACGACCAGGGGAAAGTCGCCACCGCCGAACTCCTCGGGGTGCTGCAGCGCGCCCCACCCGGACTCGACGTAGGCGTCGTAGGCCGGCTTGAACGAGTCGGGCGTCACCACCTCACCGTCGACGAGTCGCGACCCGACGGTGTCGCCGTCGCGGTTCGTGGGCGCGATGGCCTCGGCGGCGAAGCGACCGGCTTCCTCGAGGATGCCGCCGACGAGGTCACGATCGACGTGGGCGTACGCGGGCAGCTCCAGCAGTCGGTCGAGGTCGACGACGTGGTCGAGGACGAAGCGGATGTCGTTGAGCGGGGGTGTGTATGTCATGGCCGCCATTCTAGATCCCCGGTCGTGGTGCGGCATCCGACGCCTCGCGAGGCGCACCGGGCCGCTCGGTCCCGCCCCGGCATTCCCCACCCGCTGCGACGGGGTGCCGGCTCGAAGCCGCAGCTTCCGTAGGCTGCCCGCAGGTCCGGGACCAGCCCGGGTCCCGGAAGCGGCACGACCGGACACGGCGTGCCGAGGTGAGGAGGACGTCGTGGCACGACCACGCATCCCCACACCTCGGCTGCGGCGACCGGCCCTGCCCGAACCCGTGCTCCAGATCCTGCGATCGTTGGGCCTGCCGGCCACCGAGATCGGCAGGTACTGGAGCCAGGAGGCCCGCTCCATCCGGGCATCCGCCGCCGCCCTCGGTGTCGGGTTGGCCGCCACGTTGGTGGCCGGGATGGTGCTGGGTGGTGCCCGAGACAGCCTGGTTGCCAACCCCGGCCTGCTGGTCCTGATCCCGGCCGCGATCGGCATGCGCGGCTCCCTGTTCGGCTCGCTCGCCGCCCGCCTGGGCACGGGCATCCTCACCGGCCAGATGGGCGACGAGTTGTCGCGCGACTCGTGGGTCGGCCACCAGGTCCGGGCGACGATCCTGTTGACGGTGTCGACGGCAGCCGAGGCGGGCGTGATCGCCTGGCTCGTGTCGTCGATGTTCGGCCTGCGAGTGATGTCGATGCTCGACCTGGTCGCCGTGTCGGTCGTGGGCGGCCTGCTGGCCTCCGCGGTCCTGCTGGGGGTCACGGTGGCCATGGCGCGCTCGTCGCGCACCAGTGGGTGGTCGATGGACGATGTCGGGGCCCCCACGATCACGGCGACCGGCGACCTCGTGACGCTGCCCGCGTTGTTGCTGGCCACGACGCTGCTGCGCATTCCCGTACTGCCCGCCGTCGTCGGTGTGGTCGGCATCGTGGCCGCGGTGGTGGCCGCCGTGGTCGGGTGGCGCGACGACGACCAGACCGTGGCGCGAATCGTTCGTGAGTCACTGATCGTGCTGACGGTGGCCGTCACCATCGACGTGCTCGCGGGCGTCGTCATGGACACGCGGCTGGACTCACTGTTGGGCAATCCCGCCCTGTTCGTGATGATCCCGCCGTTCGTGGCTGCATGCGGCTCGCTGGGCGGGATGCTGTCCTCGCGCATGGCGTCCAAGCTGCACATGGGGTCGATGCTGCCGCGGGCGTGGCCGACCCGCGAGGCCGGACTCGACATCTCGATGACGTTCCTGCTCGGGCTGCTGGCCTTCATGGGCGTCGGCGGCGTCGGATGGGTCGGCGCACAACTGGCCGGCATGGCACCACCGCCGATGTGGCAACTGCTGCTGGTCGCCAACCTGGGCGGGTTCATGGCCACGGTGATCCTGTCCGCCGTCGCCTACGTCGCCGCCGTGGCGGCGTTCCAGTTCGGGCTCGACCCCGACAACCACGGCATTCCTATCGTCACCGCGAGCATGGACCTGTTGGGCATCCTGTGCCTGGTGGCGGCAATCGGCCTCGTCGGCCTGGGAGGTACGCAATGAGACGCACCGTGAAGGAACTGCTCGTGGACGCCAAGGACGCGGCCGAGTTGATGGTCGACCTGGCCTATGCCGCCGTGTTCTTCGGCGACGACGACCTCGCCAGCGAAGTGCTGCGCCTGGAGGAACAGGTCGACGACTCGCTGGTCGAACTGCGCACCGCCTGCATGCTGGCCGCGCGCACGCTCGACGACGCCCATGCCCTGGCGGGGGTGCTGTCCCTGGCGATGTCGATCGAGGGGATCGCGGACTCGGCCGAGGACATCGCCCGCGTGCAGTTGAAGGACCTGGGTGTCCCGTCGGTCCTGCGCGACGACCTGCGATTCGCCGAGGAGGTGACTGCGCGTGTGCGCGTGCGAGCGACCAACCAACTGGAGGGGCGCACACTGCGGGAACTGGAGTTGCCGGCCGAGACCGGGATGTGGGTGATCGCGATCCGTCGCGACGTCGAATGGATCCATGGGTTCTCGCCCGACGACCAATTGCGTGAGGGGGACGTGCTGTTCCTGCAGGGCCCGGGCGAGGGCGTCGACCAGGTCCGGGCGCTTGCCGGTGCCCCGCCGTTGGCGTTGAACGAACCAACCGAGGTCGGCGGCGTGTCCAACCTCGACCGCGCCGTCGACCTGGTGGTCGAGTTGAAGAACGTCTCGGAGGTGGCAGTCGGCCTCGCGTACTCGGCGATCCTGCTGCGCGACCTGGCGTTGGCATCGGAGGTCGGCGTCATCGAGGACAAGTCCGACGACCTGTTCCACGGTCTCGAGGGGTGGGTCCTGCGCGCGGCGCGCGAACTGGAGGATCCCGAGCAGTTGCGTGGCCTGCTGCACCTGGCGGCGGCGTCGGAGCGCATCGTGGACTCGGCCCAGTCGATGACCCGCGTGATCGAGACCGACGAGCCACCCCACCCGATCATCGCCGCTGCGCTCAGCGAGACCGACGAGATCACCGCCGATGCCGTCATCGCGCCGGGTTCCGACCTGGACGGTTCGAACCTTCGTGACCACCGAGTGCACACCAACACCGGGATGGAGGTGCTTGCCGTCGATCGCGGCGGCCGCTGGATCTATCGTCCGCGGTCACGGCGTGAACTGCGTGCCGGCGATCGGCTGCTGGCACTGGGACCGGAGGAGGGCGCGCTGCGCCTGCGCGAGTTGGCCGGTGACCATCGTCCCGAAGGCGACGAGGGCGAGTGGGTCATGCCCCCCGAGGAGGACTGAGATCGAGGCCGCGACCGCCAGCGCCGCCCCCCGCCACGGCGGCCGGGCCGGATGGATCATGGTCGACGTCGAGACGTCGGGCCCCAGCCCCGCCGAGCACGCGCTGCTGTCACTGGGTGCATGCGTCGTCTTCCGCCCCGAGCAGCGGTTCTCCGTCGAGGTGCGGCCAGAGCGCGACGGGGTGGATCCCCGCGCCGTGGCGGTCAGTGGGCTGTCACTGCAACGCCTGGCACGAGAAGGCGTGCCCGAGGGCGAGGCGATGCGTGCGTTCGCGCAGTGGGTGGAGGACACCACCGCCGGCGTGCGACCGGTGTTCGTGGCCCACAACGCGCCGTTCGACTGGATGTTCGTGGCCGAGGCGCTGCACCGACACCTCGGACGCAACCCGTTCGGCCACAGTGCGCTGGACACCAAGGCGCTGTTCATGGGCATGGCCGGCGTGGACTGGCCGGCCACGTCCCTGGACGACCTCGCCGCCCATGTCGGCGTGACCGTCTCCCTCCCCCACGACGCCCTCGCCGACGCGCTGCTGCAGGCCGAGGTCCTGCGCGCGCTGTTGGGCGACCCGGTACAGCGCCCGGCACCGTCGGGCAGCATGGACACCTGAACGCACCCAACAGGAGGGGACGCCGTGGGCGGGAACGCACCGGGCAACGGAAGGCCGCAGCCGGAATCGGGCACGGAGTCGGCCGCAGCGGCCGACCTCGCCCGCATCGTGACGTCGGCGCAGCGACTTGGCGTGGAACTCGACGAGGTCGAGGCGTTGCAGTGGTTGACCGCGGTGGCGCTGGCACGCGACAACCACGACGTCGTGATGAACATGGGTGCCGGCGTGTTCGGTCACAAGGTCACGATGCTGGACTTCAGCGACCGCGACCTCGCCTGGTTTCGCGAGATCGGCGACCTGGTCGGCCTGCCCGACCTCGACGACGTCGAGACGGCGCTGGCACTGTCGGGGTCGGCGGCACAGTCGAAGGTGCAGACGTATCCGGGCGACTGCGACTACTTCGAACGGGTGAACATCAAGGCCGCCACGCGCGCCGATGCCTGTGCCCGGCTGGGTGAGGTGATGCGTGCGAAGGCGATGGACGCAGCCGTGAGCGAGACGTCGCGCCTGGTCGAGGTCAAGTTCGGCACCGTCGCGACCGACATGGTCCGTGACGGCGACCTCGTCACTGCCGGCAGCCCGATCAGTTGGAGCCCCGAGGAGATCGCCGACGGGCGGATCGTGGCGACGACCCCGTCGGGTGAGCCCTGCGCCGTCACCTGGCAGGAGGCCGCCGCCGACCCCGGCTGGTGCAAGCTGGACTGGGTCGTGGCCGACCCGGTGCGACGCAAGGTCTCCAAGGCCTCCAACATGCTGGACGTGACCTGGGAAGCACCGGACGGCTCGATCGTCCCGCTGGACGGCTACCTCGACCCGTACTTCCAGGAGGTCTACCTCGAGGCCGACTCCGTACCCCTGTTCACCAAGTTGGTCGACGAGTTGGCCGGCGATGCGCTGGACGGCTACGTCGAGGCCCTCGAGGGCGAGATCCGCAAGTACGTGGGCGGCGACCGTCCCAACTACGGCAAGGCCGCCAAGCGGATGTACAACATCTTCCGGCTCAACGGCAGCTACGAGGAGGCGGCGTGGCTGCGCGAGCTGTTCGACGAACCGACTGCCGTGCTCTACCAGGTGGGGGCCGTGGTGGGCACGCTGGACGAGGCGTCGCGCCACGACGAGGGCATGGCGCGCACGACGATGTTGGCGACGCTGGACGAGTTGATCCTCGCTGTGGTCCGCACCCTGGACGGTGATGCCGAGTTGGAGGTGGTGCGCAACCTGTTGCACCTGCGCGCCGCCATCACCGATGGGCGCGATCTCGACACCGTCGACGGCGACGACGCCGCGGAGGCGGCCCGCGCCCGACTCGCCGAGATCGTCAACGACTTCTTCCTCGACAAACTGCGCGGTCTGCCCGCGATCGCCGACTACATGGACCACGTCGCCACGGCCGAGACCGGCCCCGCCTGACGACGCGCCTGCCGCGCGTCATCGTGGGTCAGTCGCCGGAGGGACAGCGGGACACAACCGTCACGGCACCTGACTCGATGCCTGTCAGCGACACCCCGGCCACCTCCAGATCCTCGCCCGACCCCTCCAGTGGCCCACACACCGCGCGTCCCTCGACCACGACCAGCACCTGCTCCGGCGTCGACTCGCTCGATGCCAGGAGCGGCTGCCACAGCACCACCACGGAACCGGCGGCTATCACGACCGCCGCCGCCAGCCCCCACGACCGGGCGTTCGCGAGTCGTGCCGCCCCCTCCGCCGCCGCGGCGCTGCTGCGCTCACGCAGGATGCGTGGCGTCAGGCCCGTCATGGTGTCGGCACTCGCAGACCGCGTGGCGGTTGCCGAGTTGTACAGCGAGAAGGCGGCGCAGACGGCAGCCAGGGTCGTCAGCGAGGCAGCCACGATGTTGAAGGGGCTCGCCAACTTGTCGATCGTCGTCAGGCCGCCAGCGAAGGCCGCCACTCCAAAGATGCCGGTCACTGCCCCGAAGAGCTTCGTCCAGGAATCGGCTGCCGCCTGGACCGTGGCCAGTTGCCCACGCTCCAGCCGTCGCACCTCGCCCAACCAGTAGTCGTGCTCGGCCTCGTTCATGCCGTCCTCCCCAGGTGACCCACCACAACGTCGAACACGTCAAGCCCGCGCCCCCACCCACACCCGGGTGCCCGCGCCGGCGATGTCGCGGCGGCGTCGTCCCCGGCATCGTCGTTTGCCGAAGTGGCGGACGGATCCGCGTTCGCCGCCCGGTGGCCCTCGCTGCAACCACACGACAACTCCACTCCGCCGTCCACCGCTTCCGTTGGCTGCGCGCCATCGTCTGTCGAGGTGGATCCTGACCATGCCAGGTCACCCACGCCCCCGCCAAGGGACCCGGGCACGGTGATGGTCCACGGGC
>DATFMD010000212.1:0-3742 GCA_035267125.1 Nitriliruptoraceae bacterium
TCGGTCGTGGTCGGTGCCGTCCTGATGTTGCAACTCGACCGCTTCGGGATCGTCGACGGCTCGATCACCCTGCTCGATCCCGGTTCGCTGCCGGCTTGGCGCCCGGTGCCCGCCGAACTGCGCTCCTCGGACGGGTCCGGACCCCTGCGACTGGGAGCGGTTGGCCTTGCGGCCGGCGCCGGTGTCGGTGCCTGGGTGGAGTGGCAGGCCCTGCGCCGGGCGGTCATCGCGCGGACCACGATGCTCCCGCGGGCCGCCGGTTCCACGCGTGGGCGGCTCGTGATCCCGGCGCTCGCGGGACTGGCCACGGGGCTGCTGGTGCGCCAGGTGGTGGCGCCGATGCCCGGTCTCGTGGCGGGCCTGATCGCAACCGGGATGACGGGGATGGCATACGTGGTGGCCTCGGTCTTCACCCGCGTGGCCGAGGTGGACGTCCTGATCGACGGTCTCGGGCGACGATTCGGGCGACTCGGCCGCACCATCGTGCTGTGGCGCGACACGTTGCGACGTCGCCAGGGTGGCGGCTGAGGCAACGCGCGACTCAGGGCACCAGCAGGACCTTGCCGACCGTGCCCGACGTCGTGAATGCGTCATAGGCCTGGGCAGCGGCGCCGAGGTCATGGCGGGATGCCACCGGCACCTGCACCTCGCCACGGGCATCCAGGTGGGCGAACAGGGCACCGGCACGACGTGACGCGACGATGCGGTCGGCCAGTGGCCGTGCCCGCAGGGTCGAGCCACGCAGGGTGGCCCGTGCCGCCATGAGGTCCAACAGCGACAGGTCGAGCCTGGCACCCGCACCCACGCCGATCACCACGACCCTGGCTCCCGTGGCCAACGACGCAGTGACCGTGGCAAGACTGGGCGCCCCGACCAGTTCCAGGACCACGTCGAAGGGTCCGGCATCGGCCTGTTCCTCGGGGTTGACGACGATGTCGGCGCCGAGGCCGACGAGGGCATCGCGACGATCGCGCCCACGCACCGACGCCACCACGACTGCACCCATGCCACGCGCCAACTGGATCGCCATCGAACCGACGCCACCGGCGGCACCCGTCACCAGCACCCGTTCGCCGGCCTGCACGCCGGCCTGGGACACCAGCGCATCATGGGCCGTGACGAGGGCCTCGGGCACGCCCCCGGCATTCGCCATGTCGACACCGTTGGGGACCGCCAGGCACAGGTCCTCGTGGGTGGCGACGTGGGTGGACTGGCCGGCACCGGGAACGATGCCCATGACGGCGTCTCCATGTGCCCATCGTGTCACCGCGTTGCCCCGGTCCACCACGCGACCAGCGAACTCGAGACCGGGCTGGTCGTCGGGTGTGCCGGGTGGCGCGGGATAGTGGCCGGCTCGCTGCAGGATGTCGGCCCCGTTGACCCCGGCGCTGGTCACCTCGACGACGACGTCGTGGGGGCCTGCGGTGGGCATCGGCCGCTCACCCACGATCACCTGTCGGTCCGTGAACAGCACCGTCCGGATCGCATCGGTGGTCATCGCGTGTCCTCGCCATCGTGGCCATCATCGTGGTCGTCGCCGGCGCGAGCGTCCGAGTCCTGCACCTTGTCGTGGTCGACTGCGTCGTAGTGGGCATGCGTCTCGGCGTCCAGGCTGGCGAGCACCTGTTCCTGCAGCCATGCGAGGTGGTCGACCAGTTCGACCATGGCGGCGCGTCGACGGGACGGCGCTGCGGGCGGCCACTCGACATCCGGATCCCGGAACAACGCGGGCTGGACGCGGGCGGCCAGCGCCAGCCTGACGTCGTTGACGGCACCCAGGAACTGCACCGCCTGTTCGTCGTCGAGCAGGATCACGGCGCCATCGGCGGAGTCCACGCTGGTCTCCAGGTGCCCCGCGATCGCCGTCAGCGCCTCGCGGCGGCTGGTCACCAGGTCTGGGTGGACCAACTCGCGGATCTCGGCGTCGTCGGCCGTCGCCGAACTCGTGACCGGGTAGAGCCGGTCCCACACGGGATCCGAGGTTCCCGGTGGCTCGTCGTGCAGGGCGAGCAACTCGTCGATCAGTCGACCCAGCACCACGACCAGTGCCGGTGGCAGGACCACTTCGTGCACCTCGACGTCCATGCCGCTCATTCCGCTCGCTGGATCGTGGCCTGCAGCCCGTAGCCATGCAACTGCTGCAGGTACATCTCCGCCTGCTCCCGGGGTTCCGAGGCCACCAGGGCACGGCCCTGTTCATGCACTTCCAGCATCAACTTCCGCGCCACCGGTTCGCTGAAGTGGAACACGCGCTTGAAGACCCACACGACATAGGACATGAGGTTGATCGGGTCGTCCCAGACGATCACGTCCCATGGGCGCGCAGGATCGACCACGGTCTCGACGTCGACGTCCTCGTCGACGTCTGGCGAGGCCGGGGCAGACGCCGCCGGATGCCACGGGCGCCTCGCCGGACGGCGGACGACGCGGTGGCGCGTGCCCATGGCCGCGTCCGAGACGACAGCGGGCACGACGACGTCGTGCCCGGCTGGCGTTGATCGTGGGTGCATCGAGATCAGCGACGACGCCGACGGTTCTGACGGCGGGCCCGCTCGCGGTCTTCCAGCGAGTGCCATGACGGCGGTGCCGCCATGGTGCGTCCGACCGGGGTGTCGTCGGCCGCGACGTGCACGACCTCGACGTTGACGGCCTTGGCGCCGGAGTCGCCTTCGCCAACCTCGTAGTCGATGCGGTCGCCGGCCTTGACGGTGGCGCCGCCGAGGTCGTCGGCGCTCAGGAAGAGTTCCTTGCCGTCCTCGGCGGTGATGAAGCCGAACTGGCGGTCGGCATGGAAGACCTTGACGTGGCCACTGGGCATGCGGGAGTCCTTGTGTTCTGCAGGTGGTGGGGAATGTGGGCCGGTGTGACGCCGGTCACGACGGCGAGCGTCGGGGTCGCGGACAGGGCAGGCCGTGCGCGATGCCGATGCACGCCCGGGACAGGCGATCGTCGGACGGTCGTGCAGGTGTCGAGCGCCGACGTGGCGGGTGTGCAATCGTAGCGCAGGTGTCCGCTGGGCGGGTTCGGAGCCGGCCGGGGACGGCGGCTGGGGACAAGGAGTCCACGTCCCGCCGCGCCACCCCCTCCCCCGCCGTGGGACCCGAGCGCGTCAGCCCTGGGCGCTGATGAACGCCTCGCACGCCTCGGTCACCTCGTCGAGGTCGCCGTCGGCCAGCGCTGCCATCGGGGTCCGGCCGTCCAGTCGCCGGGCCGAGTTGGTCAACCACGAAGCCGCCTGGGCGTCCGTCACCCACCCCTGCAACAGCGCCAGCGCATCGAGCGCCGCGATCAGCGCCGGCGTGTCGCCGGCCAGCCGATCCACGGCGTCGTCACCGACGACCTCGCGCAGTTCGAATTCGTCGTCGAGGGGATCATCGCGATACATCAGGCACCCCGTGTGCCCTCGGCACGAAGTCGGTCGTGCTCCAGCTCGCATGCCCGGACGTACGCGGTCGCGTCCTCGATGCGCTGGTCCAGGCGTGACAGTTCGTCCACGACTGCCTCCAACCGTTGCGCCAGGGCCTTGGTGAGGGGGTCGTCGGTGTGGCTGATGCGGCGTCGAAGGCGTTGTGGCGCATCCTCTGCCGCAGCCTGGGTCTCGCTGGCGAAGCGACGCAGGCGACGGGCCTCGTCGGCGAGGTGGTCGGCATAGCGCCGCAGGTCGGCTTCGTCCTCGCGGGAACGCAGCAGGGCGAAGTAGGCGGCTTCGACGTCGGGGCGCATGGTGCGGGCTCCTGGTCGG
>DATFMD010000213.1:0-9714 GCA_035267125.1 Nitriliruptoraceae bacterium
TAGGCGAACAGCAACAGGGTCGGACCCGTGAGGTCGTCCGGGACCGACAGCCGTCGACCCGCCAGGGTCGTCGAATCGAACCGTCCGATGACCTCGCGCACCGTGGGCCTCCTGTCGCTGTCACTGGCACTGGCACAGTACGGGGTGCCAGCGCGTTCCCGTCCACAGCGGTCGTGCGCCGCAAGGCCGGCTCGCTCCCTCGAGATCCGCGGCTGGCCTCCGGTCGACTGTCAGGTGGCTGTCGGCATGTCGAGTGAGGCTGCCTCGAACGCCGCGATCGAGGGCCAGCGGGCGGTGACGGCCTTGGCGCGGGTGTAGAAGGCGACGCCCTCGGCGCCGTGCACCTTGGAGTCGCCGATCAGCGAGTCCTTCCACCCACCGAACGAGTGCCAAGCCATCGGGACCGGCACCGGGACGTTGATCCCGACCATGCCGACATCGACGTTGCGAACGAAGTGGCGTGCGGCACCGCCGTCGTTGGTGAACACGGCCGTGCCGTTGCCGTAGGGGTTGGCGTTGACCAGCGCGATGGCCTCGTCGACGGTGTCGGCACGCAGGACGGACAGCACCGGTCCGAAGATCTCCTCGGTGTAGACGTCCATCTCCGTGGTCACGTCGTCGAGCACGGTCGGGCCGACGAAGAAGCCGTCCTCGTGGCCGGCCACGACCAGGCCGCGACCGTCGGTGGTCACGCGGGCGCCCTGTCGTGCGCCGCTGTCGACCAGGTCGACGATGCGGTCACGGGCCGCCGCCGTGATGACGGGTCCCATCCCGGACGCCGGGTCCGTGCCTGGCCCTACGCGCACGGCCGCGGCTTTGCGATCGACCCATTCGACCAGGCGATCACCGGCGGACCCGACCGCGACGGTGGCCGAGATGGCCATGCAGCGTTCCCCGGCCGATCCGAAGGCGGCCGCCGCCAGGTGGTCGCTGGCGAAGTCGAGGTCGGCATCGGGCAACACGATCGCGTGGTTCTTGGCGCCACCCAGCGCCTGGACGCGTTTGCCGTTCGCAGTGGCGCGAGCGTGGATCGACCGGGCGATCGGGGTGGACCCGACGAAGGAGACGGCGGCGACGTCAGGATGGTCACAAATCGCGTCGACGGCGTCCTTGTCGCCCTGCACGACGTTGAAGACGCCGTCGGGCAGGCCCGCCTCCTGCCACAACTCGGCGACGCGCAGGTTGACCGACGGATCGCGTTCGGAGGGCTTGAGCACGAAGGTGTTGCCACACGCAATGGCGACTGGATACATCCACATCGGGACCATGGCCGGGAAGTTGAACGGGGTGATGCCGGCGACGACACCCAGCGGTTGCCGGAAGCTCCACGAGTCGACGTCACGCGACACCTGGTCGGAGTAGTCGCCGGTCAGCAGGTTCGGGATGCCGCACGCGAACTCGACGACCTCGAGTCCTCGTTGCACTTCGCCGCGGGCGTCCGACAAGACCTTGCCGTGCTCGGCCGTGATGAGGGCGGCGAGGTCGTCGGCGTGCCGGTTGACGAGTTCCCGGAAGGCGAACAGGATGGCGCTGCGCCCGGTCAGGGAGGTGTCGCGCCAGGACGCGAAGGCGCTGCGGGCGGCCGCCACGGCATCGTCGACGTCGGCGGTGGTGGCCATGGTCGCCTCGCCGGTCACCGCGCCCGTGGCCGGGTCGTGCACCGGGGAGGTGCGAGTGCCGGCGCCGGTGTGCGCCAGGCCGTCGATCCAGTGGGCGATGGTGGTCATGGGAATGCCGGTCGTCGCAGACGGTGCAGTCGGGAGGGGCCCCGTCCATTGTGGTCGTGCCGGCGGCAGAATGCCCGTCCGCCGGCCGCGATGGTGCGCCGGCTGCGATGGTGCGCCGGCTGCGATGGTGCGCCGCTGCCTACGGCTTGTAGATCATCAGCGCGACGACGGTGAACAGGACGACGAGGTCGATCGTGCCCAGCGTTGCGAGCCGACGTTGGATCGCCTCGGTGCCGGGACCGAATCCCTCGGCGGCGACCGTGTCACCCAGTTGCGTCGTGGCTCGCCCGATCAGCACGGATCCGAGGATGATCGAGATGATGATGCCGGCGAACCCGGCGGTGATCCACAGGTCCCCGAACGACAAGGCGTCCGAGACGACAACCATCACGATGCCCGACAACAGCGTGATGACGGCCGATGTCGAGAAGAACCGGCTGCCGAACCACTCGCCCTGCTCGGCCATGAACGCCAGGTTGTTCGCATCGCGCGTTCGCGCCACGCGTGCATTCATGATGCTGAAGGTCACGCCGGCGCCCAGCCAGGCGATGACGGCAGCGACGTGGAGGAACTTGAAGAACGTGTACATGGTGGCGACCCCGCCCGCTCCTGCCGACCAGGAGCACCTGGGCATCAAAGCCGACGGGCGAATGCGAGGCAAGCATGGCGTGCGCCAGCCCAATCCCAGCGGGGCAAGTGGCTGGCCACGGACCAGGGGTTCGTCTCCCCTGGGCGGCGCGGTGCCAGGCGGCGCGGGTGCCGCGTCGCACAGGTGCCAGGACGGCGCAGGTGCCAGGTCGCGCAGGCGCCAGGTCGCTCAGGTGCCAAGCGGCGCGGTGCCTGGGCTGCGCTTGTGCTTGGGCCGGGCAGGTGCCTGGCTTCGCATGTGCCGGGCGCACCGATGGCCTGGCTGGTCGTAGAGTGATGGGTTCCGACGTGTTCCCGGCTGCATGCGCCACACCGGGTGGCGCGGTCGCGAACACTCCAACCGAAGGATCACCCATGGACACCGCCTGGTACGCCATCGACTGGTCGCAGCTCGTCGGGATCCTGGTCACGGTGATCGGCGTCTACATCGCCCTGGGGATCATGATCCGTGTGAACGGGTTGCGCAGCCTGACGAAGATGTCCAGTTTCGACTTCGTCACCACCGTCGCGATCGGCTCACTGATCGCCACCGTCATCCTGACCGACAGGCCGTCACTGTTGCAGGGCGTCGTGGCCCTGGCCGGCCTGTTCGCCATCCAGGGGGGCATGAGCGTGCTGCGTCGTCGCGTGGACGTGTCGGGCATCGAGAACGAGCCGATCCTGCTCATGGACGGTGCGACGGTGCTCGAGGACAACCTGGCGCGCACTCGCGTCACGCACGGTGATCTGCGTGCCAAGTTGCGCGAGGCCAACGTGCTCAACCTCGACCAGGTGGTCGCCGTCGTGCTCGAGACGACTGGCGACGTGTCGGTGCTGCACGGCGACGTCGACGACTTCGATCGCCAACTGATCGACGGCGTGCGATCGTCCTGAGGCCATGCGCACCCGGCTCCGGTCGCCAGCCGACGCACCGGGGGCGGTTGGGAGTCTGACCGGGATCAGGTGCGCAGCAGCCAGTCGGCGAGGTCGGTGGGGACCTGGTCCCGCACCCGCGCGTGGTAGGCGGCGAGCTCGTCGTCGTCGAGCAGTTCGCGACCGGCTCCCGGGGCGCCCCGTCGGAAGAACGCCGCCCTGTCCAGCAGCACGTCGGATGGATCCGGCGCCAACTGCTCTGCTCGTTGCCGCATGGCACCGAAGGTCGACACGGTCGCGACCTCGTCGACGCGATCGCGGCCGACCTCCATGTGCGTGGCTGCGGCCAGCCGAGCCACCTCGCCGCCCAGGTCCGCCAGCAGGTCGTTGAAGTGGACCAGGACCACGTTGGTGTCCCGACGCCGTTGCCAGGCATCCGCGTAGTGGTGCAGCACCCCGTCCAACGAGTCCATCGAGGACACCGGGTCCGCGCGCATGGCCGCCCACGACCGCAGCCATTCGTCGGCAGGCGGCCTGGGTGCAGGCGGCGACGGCTGTGGCGCTGGGGGCGCTGAGGGCGCCGGTGACGCTGAGGGCGCCGGTGACGCTGGTGGTGCCGGTGACGCTGGTGGTGCCGGCGGTGACGAGAGCGTCGACGGTGGTGCCGGGGGTGTTGACGGTGGGGTCGGCGGTGCCGATTTCCCGTCGTTGGCGGCGGCGAGTTCCCGCATGCGGGACCGGTCGAGGTTGTGGCCCTGGTGGTAGAGCGACACGGCCGCGTCCAGAGGATCGCGGGCGACGACCACCCAGGTGGCACGGGGATCCAGCGTCAGCCCGTCGAGCGGTGTGTGGGTCTTGATGACACGTCGGTGCTGCTGGGCGGTCAGCCGGGCACATACCTCCTCGAGCGGTTCGAAGCGGGCGTCCAGCCACGGTGACAGCACTGCCAGACGGTCGGGCAGGCCGTCCGGCCCGTGGACGAGATGCAGCAGGATCGACTGGACCCACGTGGTGCCGTGCTTGGACCTGGTGGACACGACGATGTCACCGTCGCGGAACGCGAACGCCTCCCATCGGCGACTGTCCTCGTCCTCGGACCGATAGTGGACCGGCATCGTCACTCTCCCCTGCGGCATCGTCGTCGGTGGGCGTGGAGGCAGTCCGTTTCCTGGCGGATTCCACGCCCGGGAGCCACTGGCCTCGACTGCGCTGCGGTGGGTTCAGCCGGCGATGTCCACCTGGGCACCGCGGGCGCGCGCCAGGGCCACGGCCAGGGCAAGGTCGATGTGGCATCCCGTCAGGTCGGCGTGGTCGAAGGTGGCGCCGTCGACGACCGCACCGCGCAGGTCGGCCGTGGCCAGGTCGGCCGCGCGCAGGTTGGCATGGGACAGGTTGGCTCCACGCAGGATCGTGCCACGCAAGTGGGCTGCGTCCATGTCGGCGTGGGCGAGTCCCACCTCCGACAGGTCGCGTCCCGCCAGGTCGACGCCACGCAGGTTCACGTACGACCAGTCGCCGCCCGCGATGGTGATCGCCAGCATCCGGGCGGCGGCCAGGTCGCTGCCGGTCAGCTTGCAGGACTGGAAGACGGCCGTGGCGAGGTTGGCGCCCGGAAACCGGCAGTTGGTGAAGGCCGAGGCGTCATGGGTGGTGCCGGCCAGGTCGGCGTTGGTGAAGTCGCAGTTGGCGAACCCCACCCGTCGGGTCGTGACGCCACGCAGGTCGACGCCCTTGAGATCGCAGTCGACGAACTGCCAGTCCGACAGGACGTCGTCGACCGTGCGGTCGTGGACGTCTTCCTCCCACACCGTGACGCCGACGAGCTGGCGGGGCGCGACCGGGTCAGCAAGCGGGTCAGCGGGTGGCATGCGCGATCCCGTCGGGCACGAGCAGCGCCGGTGTCAGCGCCGCGACAGCAGCATCAGGATGTAGTAGAACATCATCGCCACCGAGCCGAACAGCGACGCGGCCGCGCCGACCTCGCGTCCGACCGGCATGCTCTGGCGGATCTTCTGCGTGTCGTAGAGCACGGCCGCGCCGGCCAGGCCGATCATCGCCACCGAGAACCACCCGCCCAACTGCAGCACGCCGAACACGCCCAGCACGATCAGCCCCAGCGCGATCACACCTCCCCACATGATCAGGGAGCGCAGGAACTTGAAGTCGACCGCCGTGGTGATGGCGATCCCGCTCAGCGCCACGAACCCGACCAGCGTGATGGCGGCGGCCATGCCGATCAGTCCCGCCTCGCCCTGGACCATGACCGACGTGAGCAGCGGCGTGAAGATCAGGGCGTAGGCAGCGACCAGGCCGAACAGGCCGGCGTACTGGACGCCGACGCTGCGCGATGCGGTGGCGCGCTGGGCCAGCCACGACGCGACCATGAACCCGGCCAGGATCAGCAGCCAGTTCGTGCCGCCGACGAAGACGGTGAAGTCGATGGCCAGGCCGGTCTCGAACAGGAACCATTCGAGCCCGACGAAGGCCGCGACGGCCAGCAGCAGGTGGGCGTAGACCTTGACCATGAACGACCGCTGCGCCTGGGCGGGCTCGCGTGCGACGGGCCACGACGGTGCTGGTGGCGGTGGCTGGTTGGGCTGCCGGGCGGGCTGGAACTGGTGCGACATGCGACGTCCCTTCACGGTGTGGTCAGCGATCGTATCCGCGACCTCGCACAGCTTTGCCGTCGCAAGCATCCCGACGTCCCGCGCTCGGCCACGGCCGCCGACGTCCCGCGCCCGGCCACGGCCGCCGATGGCCACGACTGGTTCGCGACGACTGGTTCGCGACGACCGGTTTGTGACGACCGGTTTGTGACGACCAGTTTGTGACGACCAGTTCGCGACGACCGCTGCCCGGTGGCCGGGTGGACGGCCACGTCGACGGACCACGGGGTACGCTTGCTCGTCACGACGTCGTGTCCGTCGCTGCCGGCATCACCCTCCTCGTCCTCGATCCGCAGTTGCGGTGTGGGCAGGGAATGCCGCGCCGACGCCCGTCGTTGGACCCTCGGCCACCACGGCCACCACCAGACGATAAGACGATGCTGTTGAGGGCATCGCGCGTCCACCACCAAGGATTCACACCATGCGCAAGGGCATCCACCCCGAATACAAGGTCACCACGGTCACCTGTTCCTGCGGGAACACGTTCGAGACCGGCGGGACCGTCGACGCCATCAGCCTCGAGCTGTGCAACGAGTGCCACCCGTTCTACACCGGTCGCCAGAAGATGGTCGACGCCGGCGGACGCGTGGACCGCTTCAAGCGTCGCCTGGCTGCCTCGCAGTCGAACTGAACCACACGATTTCCGTGACGCGCCGTCCCCGCCGGGGCGGCGCGTTTCGCATGCGGCCCGTAGTACGATTCGCACGGCGCGGCGTCGAGGTGTCGCGGCCGTCCCTGCGGCGGTGACGCCCACCGCGCGGCGCGGCGGCAGCGCTGGGCAGTGGCGACCGACACTGCCGATCGCCACTGCACGCCCTGCTGGCGCCAACGCTGGTCGTGGCCACCGACCAGCGAGCGCTTCCACCCGGGCCGAACGCGCAACGGCGCCACCGGGCGGTCCGCCTTGGCCACTCCGTCCTCGTCATCCCATCTGCGCCACTGACTCCGTCTCCGTCATCGTCACGAAGGACCATCGCCATGCAGGACGAACTGGTGCAGCGGTTGGCGGCCGCACGCCTGCGCCTGCGTGACGTCGAGGCCCACCTGGGTGATCCGGCGGCTGACCCGGCCGACTTCGCCGACCTGGGTCGCGAGCATGCCGAGTTGAGCGCCGTCGTGGCGGCAGCCGATCGTGCCGCGGAGGCCGTCGACACGGCGGCCGAGGCGCGCGAGTTGGCCCGCGACGCCAGTGGCGAGGAGCGCACGATGTGGGTGGCCGAGGCCGAGCGCGCCGACCGTGACGCGGTCGCTGCCGAAGCCGAACTCGCGGGCCTGCTCGCGCCCACGGACCCCAACGACGGTCGTGACGTGATCATCGAGATCCGCTCGGCCGCGGGTGGCGACGAGGCCGGCCTGTTCGCGGGCGAGTTGCGCGACATGTACGTGCGCTATGCCCAGCGCCAGGGCTGGACCACGGAGACGGTGACCGAGAACGCCCAGGGGATCGGCGGCATCCGTGACGCCACCTTCGAGGTCTCGGGGCCGGATGCCTGGGCCCACCTCAAGCACGAGTCCGGCGTGCACCGGGTGCAGCGGGTGCCCGTGACCGAATCGGGCGGGCGCATCCACACGTCGACGGCATCGGTGGCGGTGTTGCCCGCCGCCGAGGACGTCGACGTGGACATCGCCCCCGGCGACCTGCGCGTGGACGTCTACCGGTCGTCGGGACCGGGCGGCCAGAGCGTGAACACCACCGACTCCGCCGTGCGGATCACCCACGTCCCCACGGGGGTCGTGGTCACCTCGCAGGACCAGAAGTCCCAGCACCAGAACCGCGACAAGGCCCTCCGGGTCCTGCGATCGCGGCTGTTGGCGGCCGAGCAGGAGCGGGCGGCGTCAGACCGGGCCGACGCCCGACGTGACCAGATCGGCACCGGTGATCGGTCCGAGAAGATCCGCACCTACAACTTCCCCCAGACCCGCGTGACCGACCATCGCATCAACCTGACGGTGCACAACCTGGCCGACGTGCTGGGCGGCGACCTGGACGAGATCGTGGCGGCGTTGCGCGAGGTCGAACGCGCCCAGCAGTTGGCGGGCGACTGACCATGGCCGCGAGCGGTGCGGGATCTGCCTCGGGCAGTGGCGACGACGTGGCGACGGCTCCGATCGGCCGACTCACGGCGGTGGTGACCGCGCGACTGGCGGCAGCAGGCGTGCCGTCCCCGGCCGTCGATGCGCGCTGGCTGGTCGAGGCGGCGACGGACGGCGCCGAGATTGCCGTGGTGGATCGGGATCGACTCGAGGCGCTCGTGGCGCGACGAGTGGCGCGTGAGCCGCTCCAGGTGATCCTGGGCACGACCGCCTTCCGGCACGTCACGCTGCAGACTCGGTCGGGCGTGTTCGTGCCGCGTCCCGAGACCGAGATCGTGGCCGGGGTCGCCGTCGAGGCCGCCCTCGCGGTGGCGTCGCCGCCGGCACGCGTCGTCGATGCCTGCACCGGATCCGGCACGATCGCGCTGGCCGTCGCCGCGGAGGTGCCGGGCGTGCGGGTCGTCGCCACCGAGGTCGACGCCGACGCGGTTGCCGTGGCGCGGGCCAACCTCGCACGGTTGCAAGGGCGCACGCCGCCGCCCGGCCACCCATGGCGGCCCGGGGATCGGCTGGCGCCGGCGGCATCGGTGGACGTGGTCACCGGGGACCTGCTGGACGGCGTCGATGCATCATGGCGTGGAAGGGTCGACGTGCTCGTGGCCAACCCGCCGTACCTGCCGGCCGCGGATCGTGGCTCGTGGGAGCCCGAGGTGGCCGGCCACGATCCGGATCGGTCGCTGGTCGGGGGCGCCGATGGCCACGAGGTCGTCGTTGCGTTGCTGACACTGGCCGGGGAGTGGCTGCGTCCCGGCGGCACGGTCGTCGTCGAGATCGACGATCGTCGTGGCGCCGACGCATTGGCGGCTGCCCGGGGGGCCGGGTTGGTCGAGTGCCGCCTGGTCGCCGACCTGACGGGTCGCGACCGCGCCGTGGTCGGACACCGTGACGATGGTGCGGTCACGGCGTGACGAGGTTCCCGTCACGGCTGGGCGGGCGCCGGTGAGGTCCGGACCTGCCCTGCACCGGGCCGGACCAGGTGGGCGCCGGGTCCGACGACGTGGCACGATGGTCGTCACCGCTCGCCCGCCAGGACGCCATTCGTGACCACCGTCGATGCCACCACCGATCTCGACGCCGCCGTGGAGGCGGCGGCCGCTGCGTTGCGCGAGGGCAGGTTGGTGGTGGTGCCGACCGACACCGTGTACGGCGTCGCGGCCGACGCCTTCAACCCGATCGGGACGCAGGCCGTGTTCGGGGCCAAGCGGCGCGACCGCAAGGCGCCCTTGCCGGTCCTGGTCCGAAGCCCCAAGCAGGTGCTGGGCCTGGTGACCGCGATGCCCGACGCGGCGAACAACCTGATGGCGGCGTACTGGCCTGGACCGTTGACGATCGTCGTGCGCAGCGAACCCCACCTGGTCTGGGACCTGGGTGAGAGCGAGGGCACCGTCGCCGTGCGCATGCCATTCGACGATGTCACGCTGGCGATCATCCGGGTGGTTGGACCGCTGGCCGTCACGTCCGCCAACCTGTCGGGCAATCCGGCCGCGACCACGGCCCGGTTGGCGCGCGGGCAACTCGGCGACGCGGTGGACGTGTACGTCGACGCCGGGCCACGCACGGACACGACGGCGTCCACCATCGTGGACCTGACGCGCGCCGAACCGGCGATCCTGCGGTCGGGTCCGCTGGACGACGACGAGGTGCTGGGTGTGGCTCGCGGTGACATCGATGCCCATTCGGTCACGCCCTTCAGCCTGCCCAGCCACGACTCGCCGCAGCCGCCCGCG